>NZ_PNDJ01000035.1:0-43598 GCF_005887255.1 Pseudoalteromonas sp. S1609
ACCCTTCGGGCAGCGCCTGTTTGGCATTGATGCTGCGTTATCGCCTATTTATGGGGAATACCACACCACATAGGCTCTGCCTTGCCTAAATACCAAACAGACTGCTGCAAATTTAACCTTGAAAGATCAACAGACCCTCATAATAATAACAGATAGTCTTTGCATTTAGCCATCTATACATTTAAACTTCTTTTTTGCGCCGATTTGGTCTTTGGCTTGCGGGCGCTGTTGAGTTACTTATCTGGTTAGATAGTAAAACAAACAACTAAATTCAGCTAAAAGAGGGATGCTTTGGCTGTTAAGTATATCAATCGGTTTCGATTGCTATGAATAATTAATGAGGATTATGATGCAGCCATCATTTGATAAAAATAAAGCAAGATTTTCTTTGCTACCCCTACTCACCTTTGTTGCTATTTTTTTAGGCTCAGGCTTATATTTGCAATCTCAAGGGGTTGATTATGCATTTTATCAACTCCCAGCACCGGTCGCTATTCTACCTGCGATTGTTTTAGCCTTTATCTTAAACAAAGCCAGTATTAATCAAAGTGTAGAAACCTTTATTAAAGGCGTGGGTAATAACAATATTATTACCATGTGCCTTATCTATTTATTAGCAGGTGCTTTTTCTGCGGTTGCAGGGGCAACCGGTGGCGTTGACGCGGTTGTTAATGCTGGTCTCTCTCTTATTCCCCCTTCATTACTTCTGCCTGGTTTGTTTTTAATTGCAGCGGTTATCTCTACTGCGATGGGCACGTCAATGGGAACTATCGGTGCTATTGGCCCAATTGCTTATGCAGTATCAATGAAAACAGGGATTGATCCCGCATTAATGGCCGGTACCATTGTATCTGGCGCCATGTTTGGTGATAACCTATCAATAATTTCCGACACTACGATTGCAGCTACCCGCACGCAAGGCTGTGAAATGAAAGATAAGTTTAAAGAAAATCTTAAAATTGCTGTTCCGGCCGCTATCCTTACTATTGCATTACTATTGTTTTTAACGCCTGCAGCACAAGTAGTTGATACCAAAGACTACGATATTTTATTAGTACTTCCTTATGCCTTTATTCTAGTCTTGGCGGTAATGGGCTTTAATGTATTTGTAGTACTGTTAAGCGGTATTGTTTTCGCCGCATTGATGGGCTTTACCGGAAGCTATGAAGGCGCCAGCTTTGTAAAAGATATTTACCAAGGTTTTAGCGACATGCAGGAAATATTTTTACTGTCTATGTTTATTGGTGGCCTCTCTGAGTTTATTCGTATTAATGGCGGCCTCGACTACATCGCGCAAAAAATTCAAGCAATCACTAAGGTCATTGCAAAATGGCATCGCAAGGTAGCGGATCAGTTAGGGATAGCTGCATTAGTGCTAACCAGCAATATGTGTATTGCTAACAACACAGTGTCTATTATTGTGACTGGCCCTATTGCTAAAAAGCTAGCTGACGATGGCGGAATTAGTGGTAAACGTTCTGCCAGTTTATTAGATATTTTTGCCTGTGTTACCCAAGGGTCTTTACCTTACGGCGCACAAGCACTTCTGCTTGGTGCTACATTTAAAATTAGCCCGTGGGAAGTATCAACCTCATCTTACTACTGCTTTATTTTAGCTTTTACCGCTATTGCGGTTATTTGTTTACGTCGTAATAAAGCTTAAATCTTCTTTAAACAGTGTATTAGCCACATGCTAGTACACTGTTTATGACAATAAATAATTAACAAATTAACCGTCTTTGCTATAATGTGGTATTCAGCGTGTCACATAAAATATGGTTATGAAAATTAAAAACTTACTTCCTCTCGTTGCACTTAGTGCGTGTGCCTTAAGTTCAACAGCTACTGCTGCTAATTGGAGCAGTACTGCGCTTCATATTAACAACGGTAATCATAAAAACCCGTTCACTGAACAAAAATCAAGCACCACGGTTTATTCATTGCAACATGCTTCAGGCCATGACTATGGGGATAACTTTTTCTTTATTGATTACAGCACTGATGGCAATGACGATAACTACCAAGATCAAGACTTTTACTTTGAAGGTTATTCTACGCTTAGCTTATCGGCCGTTATGGACGAAAAAGTAGCGTCAGGTGCGCTCGTTGATGTTGGCCTAACCATGGGTATTAATGCCGCAGGCGATGCTAAAGTTGTTAAATACTTACCGGGTGTAAAATTAAGCTGGGATGTGCCTGGTTTTAATTTCTTCTCAACCCTTGTGACTGCCTACATTGATGATAGTGAAGGTGTTGCAAAAGGCGGTGCACCTATTGAAACTAACAGCTGGATGTTTGACGTTGCTTTTGAATATCCATTTATGATTGGCTCACAAAAATTTAGTGTTAAGGGTCATGCGGAATATATTGCTGAGCGTGAAGATGAGTTTGGTAATGACGTACGCGCTTGGTTTTTAGCTCAACCTATTATTGTATGGGATATGGGGCATGCGCTAGAAATGAAAGAAAACACCTTACTGTTAGGTATGGAGTGGCAGTACTGGCATAACAAACTTGGTACAGATGTTACAGAGTCAGTTCCACAAGTACACATAGAGTGGACTTTTTAATAATTAAATACTTAACTATTAAAAAATAAAACCTGTCATTAGACAGGTTTTTTTATGGTTGATTACAACTTACACTGCGGATTTTTACCTTGTGCTTTAGCTGTTCTTTGCTCACTAAGCGCTTTACCCATTTGCGATTGTAAATTTGCAATACGGCTTGTTGGTGCTGGGTGAGTTGATAAAAACTCTGGCGTTGCCCCACTGCCCGCTTGACTCATATTTTGCCAAAGCGTAACAGACTCTTTAGGGTTGAAACCTGCTTGCGCCATTAAATCTAAACCAATAACGTCTGCTTCTGTCTCATGTGAACGACTAAACGGTAAAACAACACCATATTGAGCACCAAGACCAAGCCCTTGCATAATTTCATTACGGTATTGCACGTTACCCATTTCAAGCGCCGCACTGCCCACTTTCATTCCAGTTTGTAAAATAGAGCTTTGTGAAACACGTTCATTTGAGTGCTCTGCAATCACATGACCGACTTCATGACCTAAAACAGTTGCAAGCTGATCTTGATTTGTAGCAATTTTTAATAATCCAGTGTGCACGCCAATATAACCACCTGGCAATGCAAAAGCGTTTGCAGATTCATCTTCAAAGACCACCACTTCCCAATTTTGAGATGCATAATCTGTAGGAAGCACGGCTACTACTTTGTCAGCAATACAATTGACGTAACTGTTAACTTTTGGGTCTTTATTTACCGGCTGTGTTTTTTTCATTTGGGCAAAACTCGCAGTGCCCATTTGACTCATTTGCTGATCTGAGTAAAGCGCAATCTGTGTGCGTCCAGTTGGTGATGTTTTACAACCTACTAATACTGCACTGGCAAGTACTGCCAAAACCAATTTCTTCATTATAATGCCCTAAAAAAGTTTGTTACTGAGTATAGAATACCAAACGCAGTGTTAGTTTAAAATCTTTGCTTTTTGCGATTAAACAATTAAGTTAGCAGGCAAACTAAGTTTATCCAACGCCATTGCCCTGCTATACTGCCCAACCTATATTCGTTGTTTTGAGTTTTTAAATGAGCGCTTCGGCTTCTTCTTTTAATACCCGTATTTTATTGCCTTTATTAGCCAGTATTGTAGCAATCACGCCTTTAGCCATTGATATGTATTTACCGGCTATGCTGGTAATTGCCAACGATCTCAATACTAGCATGCCAAATGTTCAAATCTCGTTGAGTATCTATTTAGCAGGTTATGCATTGGGAATGTTATTTTTTGGCCCCATAGCCGATCAAATTGGCAGGCGTAAACTGGCACGAATAGGGCTCAGTTTATTTGGCTTGAGTTCACTCGCTTTAGCATTTACCACTGAAGTGCATACTTTTTGGCTGTTAAGAGCAGTACAGGCATTTACAGGGGCGGCAGCTACGGTTGTGGTTCCTGGGATTATTAGACACATATATCAAAAAAATACTGCTAAGGGTATGTCGTACGTGTCTATGATTATGATGATAGCGCCTTTACTTGCCCCCTCTATTGGCTCAGTTATTTTAGGCTTTTCGCTTTGGTCGACTATTTTTATTGTTTTAGCGGCTTATAGCTTTGTAATTTTACTTTTTGTGCAGCGTTACTTAATTGATATTCCGATATTTAAAAATGATCGTAAAGGGTTATCGCTTTTCTTTTCAAGTTACAAAGTGGTATTGAGCAACCCGCATGCTCGCGCTGATATTTTAAGCTCGATGTTTGTGTCGTTTGGCTTTTTTTGCTTTTTAACCTCGGTTCCTTATATTTACCTCGACTTATTTAAAGTATCAGAGCAATTATTTGGTCTGCTATTCGCTTTTAATGTAATGGCGCTGATGTTTGGTAACTTTTTAAACACTCGCGTAGTACCACGTATTGGCTCACGAAAAATGCTTTATTACGGCTTAATATGTGGCTTTATCTCTGGCACAGCATTACTCAGTTTTAGTGTAATACATTCATCGCTTTACTTTATTGTTGCGGCTATTGCCCCGTTAATGATGAGCTTAGGCATAATAGCAAGTAATGCAGATTCATTAATTTTGATGAAGTTTGAACAAAATACCGGAACTGCTACGGCGGTTATCGGAACCTTGCGTTTTGGTAGTGGCGCATTAGTAGGCCCTATATTAGCGGTAA
The DNA here is from genome assembly GCF_005887255.1 of Pseudoalteromonas sp. S1609. Classification (GTDB taxonomy): domain Bacteria; phylum Pseudomonadota; class Gammaproteobacteria; order Enterobacterales; family Alteromonadaceae; genus Pseudoalteromonas. The sequence goes on from NZ_PNDJ01000035.1 coordinate 4,691, forward strand.
TGCATGCACAAAGTGCGGTTCCATTTTCTAGTTTAATGTTTAGTGCGGTGGTACTGACAATACTGGTGCAGTTAATACATTATTTTAAAGACAAAAAAAATGCCTCATAATGAGGCATTTTTAAATTATATACTTAATTAAGCGTCAGCGGCTTTAGATACCATAACCATTGCAGGGCGTAATAAACGACCGTTTAATGTGTAACCTTTTTGCATTACTGCTAAAACAGTATTTGGGGTTACATCGTTGCTTGGTTGGATTGACATTGCTTGATGAAAGTCTGGGTTAAACTGCTCACCTTGAGGGTTTACAATTTCAACACCAAATTTAGCTACCGCGTCGTTAAAGCTTTTCACTGTCATATCAATGCCTTCAAGTAAAGGCTTAAGCGTTTCATTTTCTTTATCAGAAAACTCAATAGCACGCTCTAAGTTATCTATAACAGGGAGTAATTCATTAGCAAACTTTTCTAGTGCAAACTTGTGTGCTTTTTCTACATCTTGTGCAGCGCGACGACGCATATTGTCCACATCTGCAGCAGCGCGAACTACGCTATCTTTTTGATCTGCAATAGTTTGCTTTGCAGTTTCAAGCTCGGCATATAACATAGCAATTTCTGCTTCAGGGCTTTGCTCTTGCTCAGCATGTTGTTCTGCTGCTTCAACTGCCGCCTCAACGTCAGCTTCCATTTGCGTCACTTCTTCGTTCAGTTCTACTTCTTGCTCTGGGTTTTGTGTCTGCTCAGACATAAAATATTCGCTCCAATTCTTTACAACTGCGGTAATTATGGGGATTGAATAAAAAGATTCAAGAGCTCAATGGCTCTAATAATTTAAATTCTTGGATTATTTTCTCTAATTGCGCTGATTTTGGACAAATAACACAAAAGCGACTCTGATATTCTTGATTTTGAAAATACGGCACACTAATCACAATGAGTTCATCGCAGCTACTGAACGGTAAGTTTTCAGTATTGAGAATAGAGACCCCATTTTTAAAAGCGAGTTTATCTTCAACAAAATTTAAAAATGATACACCAATATTAAGGCTTTGCTCACAATCTATTTTTTTATAAAGGTAGTTTTCGCCAACAACGATACTGTTATCTGAGCCTAATTTTTGGCTTAGCTCACGGGTCCATTGAGTTAAAGAGTCATGACAATTACGCGGAGCCGTATTGGCCATTGCCTGCATTCGGTAGAGGCCTTCAATTAAAGATTGTTGACTAAAAACCGTATTGAGCCAAGTAGCAAATTCATAGCGTTGGCTATCGCTAGGGTCATTAGGCTTATTAATACAAATATTGTGGCTCTGCCCTGCTCTATCTAAGAGTAAAATAAGCCAGTTGTTTGCATCAAAGTCGAGCACTTCTACCCTAAATACCTGCTGTGTTCTAACCTGCGGTAGCCCCACACAACAGCATACTTGGTAACGTTGACTCAAGCCATGCGCTAGCTCAACCAATTGTGCCTGCTCAGGTTGCCAATAATTAGCAATATCATTGAGCGTAAAAAACTCATCAAACCAATAGTCAAACCCATCATTGGTTGGCACTCGGCCAGCCGATGTATGTGGTGAATACAACAAGCCTATTTTTTCAAGGCGCGCCATCGCGTTACGCACAGTGGCAGAGCATACCGCCATACCTTTTTGCTTTGCAATTTTTGTTGACGGCACAGGTAAGCCATCGCCATTACAGTACATACTCATAACAGCGGCAAATATTTGCTGATCTCGTGGGTTTAGTTTCATGTTATCTACATCTTTATGCATAGCTGTTATATCGGGGCTAAGTATTATTATTTCAAGTATAAAAAATACAATAAATCTAAATTTTACAGTGAATTAATTAAATCCGCTGGTTATTACTAAGATCTGTGTTTTCAAACACTTCTGTTTTAGGTTACTCTACAAATATTAGAACTCTCAGTGTATTTATTATGGACTCTCCCTTTAACACTATCGGCTTGATTGGTAAGCCAAATCACCCTAATGCTGCCGCTACTTTACAACGATTACATACGTTTTTATTAGCTTTAGGCTTTGAGGTGATTGTTGAAAAACGTACAGGGAGTCAACTTAGTGATGTACCGAGCGACAAACTCGTAAAGCTCGTTGATTTAGGCGAGCGTGCCGACTTGGCGATTGTGGTTGGAGGCGATGGCAACATGCTGGGTGCTGCACGGGTGCTTGCTCGCTTTGATATAGCCGTAATCGGTGTAAATAGAGGTAATTTAGGCTTTTTAACTGATTTGAATCCAGAAGGGTTTGAGGGTAGCTTAGAACAGGTACTCAGCGGCGATTACATTGAAGAAAAACGTTTTTTATTAGAAGTTGAAGTGTACCGTCATAACGAACTTAAAAGCGCTAATTCTGCAGTAAACGAAGCAGTGCTTCATGCTGATAAAGTAGCACATATGATTGAGTTTGAAGCCTTTATAAACGATGACTTTGTATTTTCTCAACGCTCCGATGGTTTGATTGTGTCGACTCCAACAGGCTCAACGGCATACTCTTTATCAGGCGGTGGGCCTATTTTAACACCAGAGCTTAATGCAATGTCACTGGTTCCGATGTTTCCACATACTTTATCAAGTCGCCCTTTAGTGGTGGATGCTGATAATGAAGTGCGTTTAAAGCTTAGTTTAGAAAATACTGATAGCTTACAAGTAAGCTGTGACAGCCATGTTGTACTCGCCGTATTACCGGGTGATGAGGTAGTTATACGTAAAGCTGACAAAAAATTACGCTTAATCCACCCAAAAAATTATTCTTATTATAATGTGCTACGTAAAAAGCTTAATTGGGGTAGTCGTCTATACTAGTTTGAACGAATTTTAATCTGAAAAAATCATTAGCCCCTAATTTTATTGCCAAAGATGCAACTTTAGCGCAAAATATTGGACTAGAAATTTTAAATATCATCAGGAAAAAGTAGTAATGAATTATGTAGTATTTCTTGCTTTATTATTATTAATTACTTTACTTGGCAGTTACTTGCTAATTGAGAGTAATCGAAAAAAATCCATTGAAGCAAAGAAAAAGCTGTTTAACGAGCGCGTAGCAAGTACTCAATCACGTTTAAAAACAAAACTCAGCGAGTTACTTGATGCAAAAGTCATCAGTGCTAAGCACCTTCCTAGAATTCAAGCCGTTGTTAGTAACTTTTTTGTGGTACAGCCTCACACCGATGAAAATTTAGTTAAGTTGGAATCGTTATGTAACCAACTTATTAATATACTTAATGAAGAACTTATAAAAACCTATAAAAGTAACAATAGCCAAGCATTTGCCGACAGCACTCAATATTTTATAGCAGAGTTGCCAGCTCAAGGTATTTTATACAATAAAAATTTTTACCAAGAAGTCCTTCCTACGTTAATCTTAAAGTTGAAAACTGAAGAAAACATACAACCAGTTGATAATATTGATCTTAACGATGAAACCCTTCCTATTGATGAAGAAAAAAAAACACTAATTGAGCCCAGCCTTGCTTAAAATATAGAAATTTAATTTGCAATAAACCAAAACACTGTATAAATTAACAGTTAATTCACTGGATGGATGAACAGTATGTTAATTGGTTTAGAAATTAAAAATTTTGCAATTGTAAGTAATTTAAGCACTGAATGGCATTCGGGCATGACCGCTATTACCGGTGAAACGGGTGCGGGTAAATCAATCGCTATTGATGCGTTATCACTGTGCCTTGGAGAAAGAGCAGAAGCATCTGCTGTGCGCCCGGGCACTGATAAAGCCGAGGTAAGTGCGCAATTTGATTTAAGCAATTTGCCACACGCCCATGCATTTCTAGAAGAGAACATGCTTAATAATGACGATAACGAATGTCTACTTCGTAGAGTTGTTTGCAAGAATGGCCGCAGCAAAAGCTACATTAATGGTAGCCCTGTCACAGCTGCACAGCTAAAAGAGCTAGGCCAATATTTAATTTCTATACACGGTCAACATGCACACCAGCATCTATTAAAAGCAGAGCATCAATTACAGCTACTGGATGATTACGCCGGGCACCAAAATCTAGTTAATGCTGTAAGCCAACGCTATAAACGTTATGCTGATTTACAAAAAGAATTTAAACAACTAGAACATCAACAGCAACAACAAGCTGCGCAGAAACAGTTATTAGAATACCAAGTAGCTGAACTTGATGAATTTGCCTTGCAAACAGGTGAATTTGAACAAATAGAAGCAGAGCATTATAAGCTCAGTAATAGCCAAACTATTTTGCAATCTTGTCAGCGCGAGCTACAACACTTATACGAAAGTGATGAGCAAAATGCGTGCTCTCTTTTACAACACAGCGCGCAACAATTTAATGAACTTGCACATTATGATGAAACCCTGGCCAATGTAGCAGCATTACTGACAGAAGCGGCGGTTCAAGTTGAAGAAGCAAGCAGAGAAATACGCAATTATACTGAACAAGCTGACTTAGATCCTACTCGATTAACGGAAGTAGAAAACAGGCTCAGCGGCGCTATGGATTTAGCAAGAAAACACCATATAAAGCCACAAGAGCTCGTTGAGTTTCATCAAAATGTAACACAAGAGCTAGACTCTATAAGCAGTAATAGTTCGCGCCTCGAACAGCTTGAAGGTGAAATTACAGCAGCTCTTGAAGATTATCAAACGGCTAGTGAGGAATTAAGTGCTAGCCGTCATCAATACGCTAATACACTTAATGGCTTGATCAGCGAAAGCATGGCTAATTTATCTATGGAAAATGGCGTTTTTGAAATAGCCCTTACAGCACATACCGATCGCTCTCCAAACAGCTTAGGTTTTGATAATGTATCGTTTTTAGTATCAACAAACCCAGGGCAACCATTGCAACCTTTAGCAAAAGTAGCCTCTGGTGGTGAGCTATCACGCATTAGTTTGGCTATTCAGGTTATTATTGCCCAAAAAGTCACGACTCCTACGCTTATATTTGATGAAGTTGATGTCGGTATTTCTGGCCCAACGGCTGCTGCCGTTGGTAAACTACTGCGCCAATTAGGTAAATCGACACAAGTAATTTGTGTAACTCATTTACCCCAAGTGGCCAGTAGTGCTCATCAGCAATTTTTTGTTGCCAAAGAAATCGCTAATGGTGAAACATTTACGCATATGCTGGCATTGAATAAAGATGGCAGGGTTAATGAAATTGCGCGTTTGCTGGGTGGTGATAACATTAGCAAAACAGCTAAAGCAAATGCGAAAGAGCTTATAAAAGCGCACGGATAAAATTATACATTTATAGTGCGTTACCTTAATACGGTGAGGATACCTTGATGCAAACAACGGTCATTTATTTTGGCTTAGCAATTAACTGGCTACTACTTATAGTTAGTGTACTTTTAGCCATGTTTAGCAAGTTTAAACATACACAATTTAAACAAGGCTTATATCGTTTTTTAAATATGGCATTGATTGTACATATTGTTATTGCTGTTATGTTAGTTTTTAGCAGCACAACTATTAGTGGCTTAATAACACTTAGTTGGTTGGTTATTAGCCTACAGCTTGTTTGTAACATTATCTGCTATAAAAGTGTGAAACGTCGACAAGCCAGAGTGAAATCGAGCCTTGATCACTTCTCGATGGATTAACTAACATAGCGTTTAAAAATGCCCGCAACCTGTGTATTGCGGGCATTTTTATTTGTAAAACTGAGGGAATAAAAAAGCAAACCCGAAGGTTTGCTTTTGACTCCATTCTAAAAAAGAATTATTTACACTTTTAAATAATCCATAATGCCTTCTGCAGCATTACGTCCCTCAAATATAGCGGTAACTACTAAGTCTGAGCCACGAACAATATCGCCTCCAGCAAATATTTTAGGGTTGGTAGTTTGATGAGTAAATTCACCTTGTTCAGGTGCATTAATACCGCCCCAGTGGTTAATTTCTACATCGTACTGTTCTAACCAGTCCATTTTATGAGGCTTAAAACCAAATGCCATAATCACTTGTGTAGCTTCAATAATGTGCTCTGATCCCGGTACTTCTTCAGCACGACGGCGGCCGTTTTCATCTGCCTCGCCAAGCTGAGTTTTTACCATTTTAACGCCGGCTACAGCACCTTTATCATCAAGTACAATCCCTTTAGGCTGAACGTTATAAGTAAAAATTACGCCCTCTTCTTTTGCATTTTTTACTTCGCGTTTTGAGCCAGGCATGTTCTCTTCATCACGACGGTACGCACAGGTTACCTTTAATGCATTATGACGAATGGATGTTCGCACGCAATCCATTGCAGTATCACCGCCACCTAGTACCACTACTTTTTGGTTTGCCATATCAATGCAGGCTTGTTTAGACTCATCGTAACCCATAACACGATTAGTGTTACCAATTAAGAATGGCAGGGCATCATGCACCCCCGGTGCATCTTCGTTCTCAAGCCCTGCACGCATACTTTGATAAGTCCCCACTCCCAAAAATACAGCGTCATACTCATTAAGAATTTCATCCATGCTAATGTCTTTACCTACTTCAACATTAAGTTTAAATTCAACACCCATTTCGGTAAATATTTCGCGACGTTTTTGCATGACTTCTTTTTCTAATTTAAAAGAAGGAATACCAAAGGTTAACAGCCCACCAATTTCAGGGTGACGGTCAAATACCACAGGCTTTACGCCATTGCGTACTAGAATATCAGCACAGCCTAACCCTGCTGGCCCAGCACCAATAATAGCCACTTTTTTATCAGTCCATGTCACATAAGACATGTCTGGCTTCCAGCCCATTTTGAACGCGGTATCGGTGATGTATTTTTCGATGTTACCGATTGTTACCGCTCCAAATTCTTCATCTAACGTACATGAGCCTTCGCATAAGCGGTCTTGTGGGCATACTCTTCCACACACCTCTGGCAAACTGTTAGTACGGTGCGAAAGCTCAGCGGCCTCTAAAATGCGCCCTGTACGGATCAGTTTTAACCATTGTGGAATATAGTTATGCACTGGACATTTCCACTCACAATAGGGGTTACCGCAATCAAGGCAGCGATCTGCCTGTGAATTAACTTGGTTTTCTGAAAAGGGTTCATAAATTTCTACGAACGATTTTTTACGCGACGAGATTGGTTTCTTGCGTGGGTCTACACGCTGCACGTCTATAAATTGATATACATTTTCGCTCATACTGCCCCCTTATTGCGCCTGAACACGTAGTTCGGCGCTACTGCGAGCGCGATGCCCGAGTAAACTTTTTACGTCACTTGATTTAGGTTTTACTAATTTGAACATCGGTAAATAAAGTTCAAAGTTAGCTAAAATAGTTTCTGCTCTGCATGAGCCTGTTAGCTCTAAATGGTCAGCAATTAAGCCGCGTAAATGCTCTTGATGTGAACTCAAATCATCTAAAGTAACCACTTCAACCAACTCTGGGTTAATGCGTTTCTCAAAATCACCTCGTTCATCTAAAATATAAGCAAAACCACCGGTCATACCTGCACCAAAGTTAACTCCTACATTACCAAGTACACATACCACGCCACCGGTCATATATTCACAACCATTATCACCAACACCTTCAACAACAGCTTGCACACCCGAATTACGCACAGCAAAACGCTCACCAGCACATCCGGCTGCAAACAATTTACCGCCAGTGGCACCATATAAACAGGTATTACCTACGATGGTTGCTTTGTGACTTTCAAATGACGAACCCAGTGGTGGGCGAACGACTAGCTTACCGCCCGCCATCCCTTTACCAACGTAATCGTTAGCATCACCAACTAGAGTCATTTCAAGGCCGCCAGCATTCCATACCCCGAATGACTGGCCAGCTGTACCATGAAGTTCAATCACCACTGGATCTGCTGCCATACCTTGATTACCGTGCTTATCAGCAATATAACCAGAAAGCATTGCGCCAACCGATCTATTGGTATTACATATACGACTCACTAATGAAATGCCGCTTGAATTATCAATTGCCTCTTTTGCCTTGCCTAGCAAGCTCTCATTTAATTCACCTAAATAGTGCGAGCTATTTGGTGCACTGCAAAACAGTGTTTCACCCGTTGGGTTGTTCGGCTGAGCGATAACCGCTGATAAATCTATTTTTTGCTGTTTGGCTGTTTTGCCTTCAATGGCTTCGAGTAAATCTAAGCGACCAATCAAATCGGTTAGGTTTGCAACACCCAAACTTGCCATAATTTCACGCGCTTCTTGAGCTATAAACTTAAAGTAGTTCATCGCCATTTCTGGTAAGCCGTGATAATGCTTTTGGCGCAGTGTATCGTCTTGGGTTGCCACACCAGTAGCACAGTTATTTAAGTGACAAATTCGTAAGTATTTACAGCCTAACGCCACCATGGGTCCGGTACCAAAGCCAAAACTTTCAGCGCCTAAAATGGCTGCTTTGATGATATCAAGCCCGGTTTTTAACCCCCCATCTGTTTGCAGGCGAATACGATGACGAAGGCCATTTTCGACAAGTGCTTGTTGCGTTTCTGCAAGGCCAAGCTCCCATGGGCTGCCAGCATATTTAACCGAGGTTAAGGGACTTGCACCTGTGCCACCATCGTAGCCTGAGATAGTAATTAGATCGGCATACGCTTTTGCAACACCGGTTGCAATTGTTCCTACGCCCGGTTCAGATACCAGTTTTACTGAAATCAGTGCATTCGGGTTTACTTGCTTTAAATCAAAAATAAGCTGGGCTAAATCTTCAATAGAGTAAATATCATGATGCGGTGGCGGTGAAATTAGTGTCACGCCTGGTACCGAGTAACGAAGCTTGGCAATATAGGGCGTTACTTTTTCACCTGGTAACTGCCCGCCTTCGCCCGGCTTAGCGCCTTGAGCCACTTTTATTTGAATGACATCCGCACTGCGTAAATAATGAGGTGTTACACCAAATCGACCTGAGGCCACTTGTTTAATCCGTGAATTTTTTTCTGTACCGTAACGAAGTTTATCTTCGCCACCTTCGCCAGAATTTGAGCAACCACCTAAACGGTTCATAGCAATGGCTAGTGCTTCATGCGCCTCTGGTGATAATGCACCAATACTCATCGCTGCAGAATCAAAACGTTTATAAAGCTCAGTGGCAGGCTCGACGGCATCAATGCTTATACCCTTTTCAGGTAGTTTTAAAGCCAACATATCGCGCAAAGTCGCGACTGGACGGTGATTAACTAGCTTTGCGTATTCGCTGTAATCACTATACTCGCCGCTACGTACTGCTTTTTGTAACGTTTGAATCACATCAGGGTTGTAAGCATGATACTCGCCGCCGTGAACGTATTTAAATAAACCGCCATGGCTTAATAATTTACGTTTACTAAGCGCCAGTTTATGCAAGCTTTGCTGATCGTCATCGAAGTCGCTAAAACACGCCCCTTTTATGCGACTTGCAACGCCCTTAAAACACATCTCAACAATCGCGTCAGATAGACCAACTGCTTCAAACAACATCGAACAACGATATGAAGCCACGGTGCTAATACCCATTTTCGACATGATTTTGTACAAGCCTTTATTAATTGCTTGACGATAAGCCAGTGTCACTTCGCAGTATGACTTATTAATTACCTTGCTATCGCTCATGGCCACAAGTGACTCATACGCTAAATACGGGTAGATTGCGGTTGCACCGAAGCCAAGTAGAACAGCAAATTGATGCGCGTCACGAACGCTACCGGTTTCAATAATGATGTTAGACTCACAGCGTAAGTTATTATCTACCAAGCGTTTTTGTACCGCACCCACCGCCATAGCTGCAGGAATAGGTAATTGATTGTCATCAAAGTTACGATCCGTTAATACCAGCATAATGCAGCCTGATGCTGCTTTTTCTTGTGCTTCATCACAAACACGCTTAACGGCGTTTTCAAGTCCTTCTTCTATGGTGTAAGTAATGTCAATCTTACAGTAACTGTAGTGTGCTTCATCGGCATTGAGTAGCTGCTGCATGTCAGCATACATTAAAATAGGGGTATCAAATTGCAGGCGTTTAGCATGCCCTGTCGTTTCATTAAATACGTTTTGTTCACTGCCAATACACGTTGCCAACGACATTACATGGTTTTCACGTAACGGATCGATTGGCGGATTAGTCACTTGGGCAAACTTCTGGCGGAAATAATCGTAAAGTGAACGATGCCCTTCGCTTAGGACGGCAAACGGCGTATCGTCACCCATTGAACCGGTAGCTTCTTGACCATTTTCACCCATAACACGAATAACACTGTCTAGCTCTTCATTAGTATAGCCAAACATCTTTTGATATTTGGCTAGAGTTGCATCATCGAATGAGCGATTACCTGCATCTTGCTCAGTCAGTGCTTCAAAAGGTGTTAAGCGTTTAACGTTTTCTTCTAACCACGATTTATAAGGGTGGCGTGATTTTAAATCTTGGTCAATTTCATCTGAATGCCAAATTTTTCCGAGTTTGGTATCAATAACGAGTAGCTCGCCTGGGCCAACACGTCCTTTTTCTACCACCTCATCAGCGGTGTAATCCCAAATTCCCACCTCAGAAGCTAAAGTAATAAAGCCATCTTGAGTAATAATATAACGCGCAGGGCGCAGACCATTACGGTCTAGGTTACAGGCTGCAAAGCGCCCATCAGACATAACGATGCCTGCAGGGCCATCCCACGGTTCCATATGCATAGAGTTAAAATCATAGAACGCACGTAAGTCGTCATCCATAGCTCGATTTTTTTGCCATGCTGGCGGTACTAGCATGCGCATCGCACGGAATAAATCCATACCACCAGCTAAAAATAGCTCCAGCATATTATCTAAGCTAGATGAGTCAGACCCTGTCTCATTAACAAACGGCGCTGCGCTTTGTAAATCAGGAATAAGTGGCGATGCAAATTTATAAGAGCGGGCACGTGCCCATTGGCGGTTACCTTCAATAGTATTAATTTCACCATTGTGTGCTAAATAACGAAATGGTTGCGCTAAAGGCCAGCGAGGCTGTGTGTTTGTAGAGAAGCGTTGATGAAAAACACAAATAGCACTGGTCATGCGAATATCCGCAAGATCAAGATAAAAATTAGGCAAGTCAGCAGGCATCATTAAGCCTTTATATATTGTGACTAGCCCAGATAAGCTCGCAATATAAAATGATTCATCATCCATTAGACGCTTTTCAGCACGACGTCGTGCAACATATAAGCGGCGCTCTAAATCTTTAGAACGCCAACCTTCTGGCGCACTAATAAAAATTTGTTCAAAACCTGGCAATTGTTTTAGAGCAATAGGTCCTAACATTGATGGATCGGTTGGAACCACACGCCAGCCCAAAATATTTAGCGTTTCTTTTTCTAGTTCTTCGCTTAAAACATCTTTGGCTGCTTGTGCTAATACCGGATCAGCATTGAGGAAAATCATCCCAACGGCGTAATTTTTACCTAAATGCCAATTATTCTCAGCAGCAATAGCACGAAAGAAGCTGTCTGGTTTTTGTAATAATAAGCCACAGCCATCACCTGTTTTACCATCAGCAGAAATACCACCGCGATGCTGCATGCGATCTAAACCGGTGATAGCCGTGCGAATGAGTCGGTGACTCGCTTGATTATTAACTTGGGCTATTAAGCCAAAGCCGCAATTATCTTTTTCTAGTTTTGAGTCATATAACATGGACCCCTCCCCTTGCTGCGCTGTTAACGTGGATGAACGGCTCGACGATTTGCTAACAGACGACCAAAATTAGCGTTATTCCACCCTTGAGTCAATATTTTTATGAATACATATTCATTATATTGAATATATTTCAATTTAATAAAAAATTATAAAACAGTGCCAAATATTAACATTTTCACGAATTTCGGATCGAAAAATAGATTGACACCGGTGTTATTTTTAAAAACTTGTAAATAAAATCTCTTCACAATAGGCAGTTTACGTAAACGTAAAGCAGCACCAGAATGAATAACTATTCATCGGGTGCTATTTCCTCTTTTGTGCTGTATTAGTAATTCATCTGAACACGACATTTAATTACAGCGGCTTCTATTAGCGCATAGTTTATTCAATAGATATAAACGCTCCCCTCATGTTATGCATTAATTAACAACTTGCTTTGCTTTACGTTGAGGTAACCTCATCCCATAGACAAATCAAAAAAGTGCCCGCAGCGGACACTTTTTATGTCCGCGGACATGTAAAACAAAAAGGGTAAAATTAAAAATCAAATAAATTCAATAAGATAAAAAATGGCATGCTATTCGAATACAGCATAACTATAAAAGTTTTGAGGATGTTCGAATGTTTACTATTGGCTTATTTTTAATTTCACCAATTATTCTATTTATTGCCTCGCTAATGATTACTGTGTTTGAAAAACACTAAGAGAATGAATAATGATTAAAGACACTAGCGGGCAAGACACGCAAATCTCACGACCTATAAATTTTAAAAAATACATCAGGCTGTTTATATTTATTGTGGGCCTAGTTGCTTTATGTGTATATGCACTATTAAATGCTGATCAAGAAGGTACTATCTCGGTTGATAGAGTAAGCCTACAAATAGCCACGGTGGTGCGCCAATCGCTAATACGCGATGTTGCAGCCAGCGGTAAAATTGTGGCCGCCAGAGCACCAAAAGTTTACAGCCCTGAACGAGGCTTTGTTTCATTGAAGGTTAATGCTGGTGACTCAGTAAAACTGCATGATGTAATAGCCATGGTTGATAGTCCTGAGCTCACAAACGAATTAAAGCAGCAACAGTCTGTTTTAGCTCGTCTTGAGGGCGAGCTACAACGTAAACACCTTGAGGCACGCCGCCAATCATTAAGCTTAAATAAAGCACTTGATCTAGCACAAGTAGAGTTAAACGCTGCCGATAGAGAAAATCGCAGAGCGGCCTTATCAATGCAAAAAAATGTGATCAGTCAAATTGATCACGAAAAAGCCATTGATGAGCTTGCCCGTGCAAAACTCTCTTATAAACATGCAGAGCAAGAAGTTGAATTGTCCAAAGATACACTTGCTTTTGAACTACAGGCCGCTAAACGAGATGTCACTCGTCAACAACTGATTGTCGATGATCTACTTCGTAAAGTTAATAACTTAACAATTAAAGCCACTGTGTCAGGGATTGTAGGTAACTTACTAGTTCAACAAAGAGAAGCGGTAACACAAAGCCAACCATTAATGACTTTAGTTGATTTGAGTAATTTTGAAGCAGAGCTACAAGTCCCTGAAAGTTATGCAAATGAGCTTGGTTTAGGTATGGACGTAGAGATAACAATGGGCGCTAGCAAAGTGATGGGCGCCCTCTCTGCCATTTCACCAGAAGTCAATAATAGAGAAGTCACAACGCGTGTACGTTTTGACAAAGACATGACGGGTATCAGACAAAACCAACGATTAACAGCCCGTATTTTATTAGAAAATCGTGACGATGTTTTACAAGTTAAGCGTGGGGCATTTTTACAACAAGGCGGTACACAGGTTTATAAAATTACCGGTGATACAGCTCAGCTCATTGATATTTCAATTGGTGCAACCAGCATTGATGCGGTTGAGTTAATTTCAGGGGTTCAAGCTGGCGATGAATTGATTATTTCAAGCTATAACAGTTTCAAACACACACACACATTATTACTTCGCTAACAATCGCGTAGAACCAAACAACAAAAGGAAAAAGCATGTTAAAGATGAATAATATAAGTAAAGTCTATCAAACAGAAATGGTTCAAACCCATGCATTACGTGATTTTAATCTACACGTTGATGAAGGCGAATTTATTGCTGTTACAGGCCCTAGCGGATCAGGAAAAACGACCTTTTTAAATATAGCTGGAATGTTAGAACCCTTCTCTGCAGGTGAATATTTACTTGATGGAATTGATGTAGGTAAGTTAAACGATAACCAGCGCGCTGATGTGCGTAACCAGAAAATAGGCTTTATCTTCCAAGGGTTCAATTTAATACCTGACTTAAACTTATACGAAAACATTGAAGTACCGCTACGTTATAGAGGTATTAAAGCCGCAGAGCGTAAACGTCGCATTGAAAAATGCTTAGAACAAGTTGGCCTTGCCTCTCGGGCAAAACATTTGCCACAGCAACTCTCTGGCGGACAGCAACAACGAGTAGCCATAGCACGCGCGCTTGCTGGCGAGCCACGATTTTTACTTGCCGATGAACCTACCGGTAATCTCGACAGCCTTATGGCTCGTCAAGTAATGGAGCTGCTTGAACAAATCAATCGCGATGGCGCGACCATCATTATGGTGACCCATGATCCTGAGCTTGCTCGCAGAGCGCCAAGAAACATTCAGGTGGTCGATGGACAACTTGCCGACTTTACGCTGTATCAAGGCGCACAAAACCTTAAAAATGTTGCAGGAGCGTAAGCCATGCTATTACATTACCTCGATTTAAGTTGGCGTAGCTTTAAGCGCACTCCTCTGGTGAGTTTCTTAATGGTGCTGGCGATTGCCATTGGTATTGGCATCACTATGACGAGTTTAAGCGTTTATCACATGATGTCGGCAGACCCTATCCCACATAAGAGCAGCCAATTGTTTAATGTACAGCTGCAAACCATGGATGAAGGCCATACTTGGTGGACGGGTGACGATATTCCTATGCAACTGACCTATCAAGATGCAGTTAGTTTGCACAATGCTCCAATCCCAGAAAATAAAGTAGCTATGATGCGTACTGGTTTCTCTGTGTATTTAGACTCAGATAAAGTTAAGCCGTTTACTGGTGAAGCACGCATGACCACACCTGACTTTTTTAGCATGTTTGATGTGCCATTTATTTATGGCGGTGTGTGGAGTGTACAACAAGAGCAATCTGCAGCCCCTGTTTTGGTGATTTCAAAAGAGCTGAACGATAAGTTGTTTGCGGGTGAAAACTCCATCGGCAAACTAGTCTATTTGGATGACGATAGCTACCAAATTGTCGGTGTTATTGATGACTGGCCCCTCAACCTTAAATATTACGATTTAAATAACGGCGCTTTTGATAAAATAGCAGACCTATTTTTACCCTTTAGTTTAATTAAAGCAAAAGAGCTCACCAGCTGGGGCAATAGCAATGGCTGGAAACATGAAAATATAAATACCTATGCCGATAGATTGCAATCGGAAATAGTGTGGATCCAATTTTGGGCTCAGCTTGATACACCAGAGCAAAAAACCGCTTACGGTGATTACCTCACATCTTACATTGAAGAGCAAAAAAAGCGTGGCCGCTTCACGCGAGAAAAACCTGAATATAGCCTGCGTGATGTAAACCAATGGATGGAATACAACAATGTCGTTAGTGAAGATAACAAAATACTGGTTAGTTTAAGCTTTATGTTTTTAGCGGTGTGTTTAGCTAATATTTTAGGATTATTACTAGCAAAGTTTTTACGCCGTGCTCCAGAAGTCGGCGTGCGTCGAGCACTCGGGGCAAGTAAGCGACAAGTCTTTCTACAGCATTTAGTAGAAGTAGCCATGCTTGGTTTTATCGGCGGGTTGCTCGGTATTGTACTTGCACAAATTGGCCTTCTCGGGGTAAGGCAAAGTTACGAATATTACAAAAACATAGCCACGATGGATTTAGCCATGTTATTAAGTGCCCCAGTTATCGCAATAACTACTTGCATTATTGCTGGGCTTTACCCTGCTTGGCTAGTGTGTAAAACCAACCCTGCCATTTACTTAAAGAGCCAATAAGGAGCTAATCATGTTAGAAATAAAACCAATATTTCATGCCCTTTGCCGCTCAAAGGTAGGCGCAATATTACTTTTAATTCAAATTGCAATTACGACAGCCATTGTCAGCAATGCGGCGTTTATCATTCAAGATAGAATCGCTTTTTTAAACCAAGAAACCGGCTACCCAGAGCAAGACTTGTTTAAGTTCAATGTGATGACCTTTGGGAAAGACGTTGATGCTAGCCAGCAGTTTGAACTAGATGAAGCCATGTTAAGAGCCCTACCAGGGGTTGAGAGTGCAGCGCAAAGTAGCAGTATTCCGTTATCTGGTAGTGGCAGCGCTTCCGGCTTTAATTTAAAACCTGCACCACAAGAAAGTAAAAATGTGCGCACTGCTTACTTTTTTATTGATGAGCACGGCCTAGACACATATGGCGTAAAATTAATTGCTGGGCGTAATTTTACTGAGGCTGAAGTACTCATTACAAATTCACCGACAGATAGAACAACTAATGTCACTGTCGTTACTGAGGCGTTAGCCAATGAGCTTTTCCCTGAGGGCAATGGCCTTGGTAAGACCGTTTATTTTGGTGACTTACCCCTACAAATTATTGGGATCACAGCGCCAATGAAAGGCCCTTGGCTAAAAGATAGTCACCCCAATAATGTCGCGCTTATTCCGTATATTCAAGGCAAAACTTACGCACAATTTGCTGTAAGAACAAAGCCAGGACAACGCGCAGCTGTAATGAAACAAATCGAAAATGCGATGCTCAATAATTATAGTAAGCGGGTGATCAACAATATTAAAGGTCTTGATGAACTTAAAGATCAATATATGGCTGCAGATAAACTTATGATGCGTATGTTAATTGTGCTCATAACCATACTGGTATTGGTAACCGCACTGGGCATTTTTGGTTTGACGCTATTTAATATAAACAAACGTACCAAGCAAATTGGAACCCGTCGTGCTTTAGGCGCTCGTAAATCTGCAATTGTTAATTATTTTTTAGTTGAAAATGCGCTGATTTGCATTGCTGGCTTATTTTTAGGTGCTATTTCAGCACTTTTACTCGGTCAGTTATTAATGCAACATTTTTCAATAGCGGCATTACCATCAAGTTATATTGCTGTCACGGCAGTCATGGTGTTTACAATGAGTCTTTTGGCTGTATTTGGCCCAGCTAAACGCGCGGCAAATATTTCGCCGAGTATCGCAACCCGAACCATATAGCACAGCTCCCAACCTATGCTACACTGGCTAAACGCGGTGTAGCATTTTCAATATTTAAATAATAATAAACAGCGATTAAATTAACATGGAAAAAATACTTATCGTTGATGATAATCCTGCAATTTTAGATGCACTATCATTATTGCTAGAGATTCACGACTATAAAGTGGTTACTGCTAATAGCCCATTTGAAGCTATTCAAATTGTGCAATATCAGCGTATTGCACTTGTGCTTCAAGATATGAACTTTAGTAACGATACAACCTCGGGAGAAGAGGGAAAATTGCTCTTTTATCAACTCAGAGAGCTTAATCCCCATCTACCGATTATTCTCATCACTGCATGGACTGAGCTTGAAACGGCCGTTGAACTTGTCAAAGCCGGTGCGGCTGATTATTTACCAAAACCATGGGATGATGCCAAGCTTATTACCTGTGTTAATAATCTAATTGAACTAGGAAAGACAAAAAAACAAAACCAAACCTTGTTGCGCCACCAGCAAGAGCGTGATGCATCTATAGAAAATGCTAATTTAGTAGGTTTAATTTATCGCAGTACGGCCATGGAGCAATTAGTTAAAATGGCATTACAAGTCGCCAAATCTGATGTCTCAGTATTAATAACAGGCCCAAATGGCAGTGGTAAAGAGCGCATAGCACAAATTATTCAAGCAAACTCACCTCGCCAAAATGCTGCGTTTATTACGGTCAATGCAGGTGCCCTTCCCCATCAACTAATAGAAGCAGAATTATTTGGTGCAGAAGCAGGTGCTTTTACTGGGATCACAAAACAAAGGATTGGTCGATTTGAAGCGGCTGATGGTGGCACATTATTTTTAGATGAAATAGGTAATCTCCCTTTATCAGGACAAATGAAGCTCTTACGGATTTTACAAACGGGAGAATTCGAGCGCTTAGGTTCAACCCAGACCCGAAAAGTTAATGTCCGTGTAATATCAGCGACCAATGAAAACCTAACAAATGCAATCAGCAAAGGACAGTTTAGAGAAGACTTATACTACCGCTTAAATGTAATTGAACTTAACTTACCAAGTCTTAACCAACGACCGGATGACATACTTCCCCTTATTCGTCATTTTTTAGTAGAGCGTGAGCTGGATTTACAATGCGAAAACCTACTTTTAGCCCATTCATGGCCCGGTAATGTTCGTGAACTTGAAAATGCATGTAAACGAGTCAGTGTGCTTAAACCCAGCGGTGAGATAAGCATCGATGACTTTGGTTTAACTCCTATTACGCCTCAAACACTGACTCAAAAAATAGAGCCTAACAAACAACAAATTGAAGATGCCATGCGTTTACATAAAGGGGTGATTGCCAAAGTAGCACGTGAGTTTGGCCTTAGCAGACAAGCACTCTACCGTCGCCTTGATAAGTTTGAGATTGCCTACTAATGGTTAAATCAAGATACCGCTTTTCTTTAACTTCTAAAGTGATTTTAGTGTGTGTATTTTCCTCTGTTATCCCTGTTTTTATCTGTTGTTGGCTGTTGGATGTTGACGTTATAAAAACAGCACTGAGTGTTATTTTCACAGCCGCGCTAAGTAGTTTATTGGCTCATCGACTCAGTAGTAAACTGGTCCAAGGTATTACTTCATTAGAAACTGGCTTATTAAATTTTAAGGATGGGGAACTATCAACTTTACTGGCCTATAACCATAATGATGAATTAGGTCATTTGTGTCAGCTTTACAATCAAACTGCAAAGCAATTAAGACAAGAAAAGCAATGGGTTTACCAACGAGAGTTGATGCTTGATAAGGTATTACAAAACGCCCCTCAAGCTGTATTATTGGTAAATGATAATGATTTTATTGTTTATAGTAATCACAGTGCGAGAGATTTTTTTAATGCAAGTACAGCCCTTGAAGGCGAAAAAATCTCATCATTATTGTCTAAAGCCCCACAGCAAATAATTAATGCTGTTAATAAAGGCGTAGATGGTTTATTTATTCTCGATAAAGCAGAACAAGAACCGCAAACATGGCATCTTTCAATGGGTCGCTTATTGCTTAACAACCAACACCACAGGTTGTTTGTATTTAAACAATTGACCCGCGAGTTGAGCCGCCAAGAAGTTGAAGTTTGGAAAAAGGTTATTCGGATCATTAGCCATGAACTCAATAACTCACTAGGTCCTATGTCATCCATGTTACATAGTGCACAGCTGTTAACGAAGAAAGTGGATGAACCTCGTTTACAACGCGTTTTCACTACCATTGAAGAGCGGATAAAGCATTTAAACGAGTTCGTTCAAGGCTATGGAAAGTTTGCTAAACTACCACCACCTAAAATAACAACGGTTGATTGGCATTCATTACTCGAACAATTACAAAGCCAATGGCAATTTAATTGCGACCTTCAAAAAGGCATCACCACACGAGCCGATCAAACCCAAATAGAACAATTGCTCATTAACCTGTTGAAAAACGCACATGAATCAGAGTCGCTAGCAGAGCATATTAGTTTAAAAATAACACAAGATAGCCTTGGCACTCATATTAACGTGAGCGATCAAGGAAAAGGTATGAGTGAAACAGTTATGGCTAGTGCGCTTATCCCTTTTTATTCTACCAAGGCAGCTGGAAGTGGTTTAGGGTTGGCACTGTGTCGAGAAATTGTTGAAGCCCATCATGGGCAAATTAGCCTGCATAATCGTGAAATCGGCGGGATCAGTGTTTTTGTTAGTCTACCCTGAGAACTACTTATTTAAGAATGAAAACTTGCTCAATTTAGGGGCAATTCAATCGCGCTCTGAAGCATGTGACCTAGTCAGCTTCGTAAAAACGAGTAAAGCTGCCTTCTCACTCCTTACTTTTAGCGTATAAGCAACAAGAGTAAATAATTTATAGACATAAAAAAAGCTGCAAATTGCAGCTTTTTTTTACCTAAACGCTTATTCAGCGTCTGCAGGTTTATGCTTTGCAGCTGTTTCTGCGATCAGTGGTTGTAATTCACCACGTTGAAACATTTCAATGATAATGTCACAGCCACCAATTAACTCACCTTCAACCCAAAGTTGTGGGAAAGTAGGCCAGTTAGCATACGCAGGAAGCTCTGCACGAATGTCTGGATTAAGTAAAATATCTACATAAGCAAACGGTTCACCACACGACATTAACGCTTGTGATGCTTGTGAAGAAAAACCACAATTAGGCAGTTTTGGTGATCCTTTCATGTATAAGATGATTGGGTTTTCAGCAATTTGCTGTTTAATTTTATCGATGGTTTCCATTTACAACCTCAAAATGACGATAGCGAACACATTAGGCCTTGAAAAAGTTTCACTGTGGCCTCAGATATATAGATTAAAATAGGCAATTAAAGCCTCAATCTTAAATAGCTTTAGCAAGAGCATTGCTGTTTGCTAAAACTTGAGTAAAATACTCAACAATTATAGTAACACTATATTCCTGTTTGGTATAGATAAGTGCCCTGTTTGCGCAGGCATTACGTATTACTAAATAGACTATCAACCAAAAGAAGATGGAGATAAAAAATGGCATTTGAACTACCGTCACTACCGTATGCAATTGATGCACTTGAGCCACATATTTCACAAGAAACGCTAGAGTTTCACCATGGTAAACACCACAACACTTATGTGACTAAACTTAACGGTTTAATCCCAGGCACTGAGTTTGAAGGTAAGTCACTTGAAGAAATCGTATGTTCTTCAGAAGGCGGTGTATTTAATAACGCTGCTCAAATCTGGAACCACACTTTCTACTGGAACAGCCTATCTCCAAATGGCGGTGGCGCTCCAACAGGTGCAATTGCTGATGCAATTAACGCCAAATGGGGCTCATTTGACGCATTTAAAGACGCGTTAAATGATAAAGCAGTAAATAACTTTGGTTCAAGCTGGACTTGGTTAGTTAAACTGGCTGATGGTTCACTAGACATCGTTAATACATCTAACGCTGCTACACCACTAACAGATGCAGGTGTTACTCCAATCCTAACAGTGGATTTATGGGAACACGCATACTACATTGATTACCGTAACGTGCGTCCAGATTACCTTAAAGGTTTCTGGTCACTAGTTAACTGGGAATTCGCGAACGCTAACTTCGCATAATTAGTTTAATACTAGTTTTAAAAAGACGCTTAGGCGTCTTTTTTTATGCCTACAATTTGCATTAATTGCGTTTATACGTAGGTTGTTTTATAAAAGCGCATCTTGATCATTTTTCATATAAATTTTTAATTTTATTGCACAAAAAATGAAATTCGTGACTAGACTTTAAATAGTGAATACATCTTCAAAGTAGGTTTCGGAGGTCATTATGACTATTTTTGATCACTACCAAGCACGTTATGAATCAACACAAGAAGAAGAGTACAGTGTTGCTGAATTCCTCGAAATTTGTAAAACCGATAAGTCTGCTTATGCCAGTGCACCTGAAAGGTTACTGATGGCCATTGGCGAGCCTAAAATGGTAGATACTGCTACCGATACTCGCCTAAGTCGCTTATTTTCAAATCGTGTTGTTGCACGTTACCCAGCATTTGCTGACTTTTATGGCATGGAAGACGCTATTGAACAAATTGTGTCTTATCTAAAACATGCAGCACAAGGCTTAGAGGAGTGTAAACAAGTACTTTATTTACTCGGCCCTGTGGGTGGTGGTAAGTCATCAATTGCCGAAAAATTAAAGTATTTAATGCAACAAGTGCCTATCTACTCCATTAAAGGCTCACCAGTTAATGACCATCCGCTGGCATTATTTGACCCCATTGAAGATGCAAACCTGCTCGAAAAAGAATATGGAATTAAGTCACGCTACCTTAAAACAGTGATGTCGCCATGGACCGCAAAACGCTTACAAGAATTTAATGGTGATATTAGCCAATTTAGAGTGGTTAAACGCTTCCCATCAATTTTAAATCAAGTAGCGATTGCTAAAACAGAGCCCGGCGATGAAAACAACCAAGATATTTCGGCTCTTGTAGGTAAAGTAGATATCCGCCAGCTTGAACACTTTGCGCAAAATGATCCTGATGCGTACGCTTATTCAGGCGCATTATGTTTAGCTAACCAAGGCTTAATGGAGTTTGTGGAAATGTTCAAAGCACCGATAAAAGTGCTACACCCGCTTTTAACAGCCACACAAGAAGGCAACTATAACGGCACAGAAGGCATAAGCGCCCTGCCATTTAACGGTATGATACTCGCCCACTCCAACGAGTCAGAATGGCAAACCTTTAAAAACAATAAAAACAACGAAGCTTTTTTAGACCGTGTTTATATTGTTAAAGTCCCATATTGCTTAAGAGTGACCGAAGAAATTAAAATTTACGATAAGCTGATTGAACACAGTGAGCTTTATAATGCTCCATGTGCGCCAGGAACACTTAAAATTTTAGCTCAATTTACCACTCTCTCGCGCTTAAAAGAGCCAGAAAACTCTAGCATTTACTCTAAAATGCGGGTCTACGATGGTGAAACACTCAAAGATACCGATCCAAAAGCTAAGTCATACCAAGAATATCGTGATTACGCTGGTGTCGATGAGGGCATGAACGGTCTTTCAACTCGTTTTGCGTTTAAAATTTTATCTCGCGTATTCAACTTTGATACCACCGAAGTGGCCGCCAACCCAGTACATTTGTTTTATGTACTTGAGCAACAAATTGAACGAGAACAATTTAGTGCCGAGGTTGAAGAGCGTTATTTAAGCTTTTTAAAAGGCTATTTAATTCCACAATATGTTGAGTTTATTGGTAAAGAGCTGCAAACCGCCTATCTAGAATCGTACTCGGAATACGGACAAAATATTTTTGACCGCTACGTTATTTATGCTGATTTTTGGATTCAAGATCAAGAATATCGCGACCCTGATACAGGGCAATTGTTTGACCGTGATGCGCTTAATGCTGAGCTCGAAAAAATTGAGAAACCGGCAGGTATTTCAAATCCTAAAGATTTCAGAAATGAAATTGTTAACTTTGTACTACGTGCTCGCGCTCACAATAATGGCAAGAATCCGCTATGGACGAGTTATGAGAAACTACGCACTGTTATTGAGAAAAAAATGTTCTCAAACACCGAAGACTTACTCCCTGTCATTTCATTCAATGCTAAAACATCGGCTGAGGATCAGCAAAAGCATGAGGACTTTGTTAACCGTATGGTTGAAAAAGGCTACACGCAAAAACAAGTGCGTTTGCTATCTGAGTGGTATTTACGGGTTAGAAAATCGCAATAACCTTCATAATTGCAGTTTTTAGGAGGTCATTATGGCGCATTTTATCGACAGGCGTTTAAATGGCAAAAACAAAAGCACAGTTAACCGCCAGCGTTTTATTAGGCGTTATAAAAAGCAGATAAAAGAAGCGGTGTCTGATGCGATAAATAAACGCAGCGTCACCGACTCTAGCTCTGGAGAGAGTATATCTATTCCACAGCGTGATATTAGTGAACCTACTTTTCATCAAGGTAGAGGCGGTAATAGAGAGCAAATACATCCAGGGAACGATCAGTTCTCTACTGGTGATAAAATTGAGCGACCTAAAGGTGGACAAGGCGGTGGCGCGGGCGAAGGTGAAGCGAGTGATTCTGGCGAAGGCCAAGATGATTTTGTTTTCTCAATTTCTAAAGATGAATATCTTGATTTGTTATTTGAAGATTTAGAACTCCCTAATTTACAAGAAAACCAGCTCGATAAGCTCGTACAAATGAAAACCCATCGCGCTGGGTTTTGCAGCGACGGTATGCCCAGTAATATTGACGTAGTGCGCTCATTACAAGGCTCTTTAGCTCGTAGAATTGCAATGACCGCAGGAAAAAAGCGCCGCCTTAGTGAACTTGAAGGTCAACTCGCGCTACTGCTTGAACAACCACACTGCGACAAAGCCGCTGTGACATTGTTGCAACAAGAAATCGACATTCTAAAGCAGCAAATTAAATCGGTACCCTTTATTGATAACTACGATTTGCGTTTTCGTAACTACAATAAACAACCACACCCAACCAGCAAAGCAGTAATGTTTTGTATAATGGATGTATCCGGTTCAATGGATCAAGCCACCAAAGACATGGCAAAACGCTTTTATATTTTGCTTTATCAGTTTTTAACTCGCAGCTATAAAGACATTGAGGTTGTGTATATTCGTCATCATACTCAAGCTAAAGAAGTTGATGAACAAGAGTTTTTTTACTCCCAAGAAACAGGCGGTACTATCGTTTCAAGTGCGCTAAAGCTAATGAATGAAATAATAGCAGAGCGCTATAATGCTGATGAATGGAATATATACGCAGCACAAGCCTCTGATGGTGATAACTGGGCAGATGATACCCCGCAATGTGGGCATATTTTACGTAACAAACTGTTAAGCGCAGTGCGATATTTTGCCTATATAGAAATTACTACCCGCGCCCACCAAAGTCTATGGCGCGAGTACCAAAGCATTAGCCAAACTCACAGTAATTTTGCCATCCAACATATTCAAGGTGTTGAAGACATTTACCCTATATTTAGGGAGCTATTTAAAAAAGGCCGTCAACAGCAAGGGGCTGCATAGCCAAAGCGAGGTAGCAATATGAATAACGAGCGAATCAGTGATGGGCCCGATTGGACCTTTGAGTTACTTCAGCAATATCAAGATGAAATTGCACGTGTTGCTGAGCATTATAAACTAGACACATACCCTAACCAAATTGAAGTGATCACTGCTGAGCAAATGATGGATGCTTACTCCAGTGTAGGCATGCCTATTGGCTATACTCACTGGTCTTACGGTAAAAAGTTTATCCAAACAGAACAAAATTATAAACGAGGTCAAATGGGCCTTGCATATGAAATTGTGATTAACTCCAATCCATGTATAGCTTATTTAATGGAAGAAAATACTCTGCCGATGCAGGCATTGGTTATGGCACATGCGTGTTACGGGCATAACTCTTTTTTTAAGGGGAATTATTTATTTAAAACATGGACTGATGCCGGTTCTATAATTGACTATTTATTGTTTGCTAAAAATTATATTAGCCGCTGTGAAGAGAAATACGGTATTTCTGAAGTAGAAAGCATACTCGACTCTTGCCATGCGTTAATGAGTTATGGTGTTGACAGGTATAAACGTCCGCAGCGTATTTCGTTATTTGAAGAACAAAAACGCCAGCAAGAACGGGCTGAGTACTTACAATCACAAGTTAATGAACTATGGCGTACCATTCCCTCTCAGCAGCAAGAATCGAAAAAGCCTGAGCGCCACTTTCCGCAAGAGCCGCAGGAAAACATTCTGTATTTTATTGAAAAAAATGCTCCTTTACTTGAGCCATGGCAACGAGAAATCGTGCGTATTGTGAGAAAAATATCGCAGTACTTTTATCCGCAAAAACAAACACAGGTTATGAATGAAGGTTGGGCCACTTTTTGGCACTACACTATTTTGAACCACTTATATGATGAGGGAAAACTAACCGACTCATTTATGTTAGAGTTTTTACAAAGCCATACAAATGTTGTGTATCAACCCCCTTATAATAGCGATTATTACTCAGGTATTAACCCCTATGCGCTGGGTTTTAATATGATGGTAGATATACGCCGAATTTGTGAAAACCCGACAGAAGAAGATAAACGCTGGTTTCCTGAACATGCTGGTAGTGACTGGCTTGAAACTCTTCACTTTGCAATGCAAAACTTTAAAGATGAAAGTTTTATTAGCCAATTTTTATCACCTAAACTAATTAGAGACTTTAAATTGTTCACTATCGTCGACCACACCAGCAACCCACATTTAGAAATAGGCGCTATTCATGACGATAATGGCTACAAAGCGGTTAGAGAGGCACTTTCTGCACAATATAACCTTAGTAATCATGAACCTAACATACAAGTTTACGATGTAGACTTACGTGGCGATCGCTCATTAACCTTGCGATATATTCCTCACAACGCCATTCCACTGGCCAACTCCCATGAGGAGGTATTAAAACACCTTTACAGACTATGGGGCTTTAGGGTAAAACTTGAACAGGAGTCAAATTCTGGTGATATTTCAACCATTGGTCAATGCCCAATGGATGATTCACGCCATACAACAGAGTAAAAAAATGCAGAGCGAACCGATTGTGAGTTTTATGCAAGTTACACTGTCTATATTTCTCCAATATTAAGAGATTTAGGCTTGGCTTTTTCTGAGGAACACCTCGTTAATGCGTTTGAGAAACGACCACAATAGCAGCAGGCCCTTATAACTGATAATAACTTACGCGATAAGCTTCATATTAAAGCGGGGGTTACCCGAGGAGGTGATCTCAAGCTTAGCGGCTAAGATTAATGCTGATTTAGTGATTATAGGCTCTGTAGGAAATGTAGGGATTAAAGCTAAGCTCATTGGTAATACTGCAGAAAAAATAATGCGTTTACTCAAAACTGATTTACTTATTTTACCTCCCAATTAAAAAATGATGCTTACGCATCATTTTTTATATCAGCATATACCGACACTTTATTTCGACCGGTTTCTTTTGAATGGTAAAGTGCTTTATCGGCAGCTTCAATCCAACGCTCATGATCTTTAAATTCGTTGTCAAAGCATGCAATACCCACACTAATGGCCATATGCATAGTGTGCTCTTTGTATTTCGCTGGTGAGGTTTCGATTAATTGGCGTAAACGCTCAGCAAATACGATAGCCCCTTGTTTATCGGTATCTAATAAAGTAACAACAAACTCTTCACCGCCGTATCGCCCAGCAATATCAGTTTCACGCAATGCAGTTTTAAGTAAACTCGCTATATGACGAAGAGCTTCATCTCCCGCACTATGACCAAAGTCATCGTTTACCTTTTTAAAGTGATCAATATCAAAAATTAATAACGAGCAGCAACCTTCACTGCGCTTAGTACGTAAAAATTCTTGATGTAACAAATGCTCCCAATGTCCTCGGTTTGCAAGCTGGGTAAGACTATCTGTTTGGCTTACTTGCTCTAATTTTTTGTTTAACTCTTCAAGCTCTTTTTTGTTAACTGCAATATCTGTTACATCGTAGATAATAATACAAATATGCTCAACTTCGCCTCGTACATTCGTAAGTGGAATAAACGTGGCGTTTTGATACATATAATCAGCTTTACCTGTTATCGGCCGATAATTTTTAAAACGAAAAATATACGGCTGCTGTTCCCAGATAGTAAATGAGCGATTTTTTAATACAAACACTGACTCAGCTTTACTTCTAAACCATTTTTCATCTATGGCTGGGAATAGATCAAACAAGTCTTTATCTTTTACTGCACTAGGTAATAACCCAGAATGGTTTTCCATAAAACCATTCCAAACGCACACCTTGTAGTCTCTATCAAGCACCACAAGGCCTACATCAACAGTATTGAACATGTCCATTAACCAATGGATTTCATTTAAATCTAAATCAGCTGGCATAAATATTTAATCTTCCAGTAGATAAGCAACTTTATATTTCAAAGTTTTAAGTGAATCTTCAGTAAAGAGCAACATTAAATCACAACTAATATCATGATTTTCAATACCGTAACTAATTTCTATGGCAAGTGTTCGTTGCCAACGCGACTTATTAGACTGAACAAGTTCAGAAACATCACGATGCTGGCCCAATACAATGGGGTGGCCTTGACTAAAGGTCATATCGAGCTGTTTGGACAAGCCTGTTAATATAGCGCCAATTAAGATGTTACTCACATCCATTATCAACTCTAACTCCACCTTGTCGTTTAATTCACCTTCGTAATTCATTAGTGAGGCTATTTCTTTAAAACTAGAATCATTTAAAAGTAATAACGCCTCACCAGATACCCCGCCGCCTATAAAGCCTTGGCAAATACCTGATGTAGTGTCATTGGTATCAACAGAGCTTAAGGCCATGTTAAGCTCACTGACTTCTAAAACATTAACATTAGGAATGGGTAACTTAACAAATACATTAAGCAGTCTTGCGAGTAGATCCCCAGCTTGGCCCATAGCGACATTAGTCAACTCTTGATATATATCACGAACATCAGGGTCAACTTGTTCACCTAAAGAATGAGATAAGCGTTCACGCAGTGCTCTATCTCGTATACCATGGTGCTCTATAATGGCAGCGAGCTTTTCGGGGGAACATGGTTTTTGAATAAAATCGATGGCGCCAAGCTCAAGTACACGCTGATGTGCGCTAGGTTGAATATCGCCCGATACCACCACAGTAAGTACGTCTAGCCCCTGATCTTTCATTGCTGCCAGTACGCCATAACCGTCCATCTCTGGCATATTTAAATCAAGAAAAAGAATTTCAGGTTGGGCTTTGGTTATTTGTTTTATGCAGTCTACACCGTCACATGCAAATTCAATTTTAATATCCCAATCATCGGGCAAGGAGCGAGCTAACTGGCGTCGTGCTAATTTTGAATCATCACATATTAAAACCGATGTTGACATACAATCTCACTATTTTAAAACGGGGTGCAATTTTAAGCGTTTAGAACAAGCCACAGGTACATAAAAAAACAATACCTATTTCCTATACGTATATAGTAATCAATGTATCGCCTATTTACAATTTTAGGCAAAAATAAAGCTATGGATTATTCTGCTTGGTAACTTATCTACATTATAATACACTCACAATTATTACGTTAATTTAAAAGGAAAAAATTCCATGCGTCGTACATTAGCTTTTGCATTAAGCCTATTTTGCTGTGCAAGTTTTGCCGCAGATTTACCCGAAAACAAACTCGATGCAGGAAGAGTAACCGCACAAGGTAAGCCAGTGACCTTATTAGGGAAAGGCCTTACTGTCGGTGAAGATGCCCCTAATTTTAAAGTAGTTGATGAGCGTTTCACTGCAGTTACATTAGAAAATTATAAAGGCCAAGCTGTATTAATTAGTGTTGTACC
Organism: Pseudoalteromonas sp. S1609; assembly: GCF_005887255.1. Taxonomy (GTDB): domain Bacteria; phylum Pseudomonadota; class Gammaproteobacteria; order Enterobacterales; family Alteromonadaceae; genus Pseudoalteromonas. The sequence continues at coordinate 33,456 of NZ_PNDJ01000035.1, forward strand.
GAGCTTAGATACCGGTATTTGTAGCTTACAAACTAAGCACTTTAATGAAAAAGTCGCCCAACAATTTCCAGGCGTGGCCATGCTCACCATTAGTGCCGATTTACCGTTTGCGCAAAAACGTTTTTGCAAGGCCGAAAATATCGATAAAGTGACGACGCTTTCTGATTCTGTATGGCGTGATTTTGGCCAAAAGTATGGCTTAATAATTAAAGATATGGGCTTACTTACCCGCGCGGTATTTATTTTAGATAAAAGCCATAAAGTTATTTATAAGCAATTAGTTAGTAGTTTATCAACTGAGCCTGAATACGATAGCGTTATTGAAAAGCTTAAAACGCTTTAAGGGTCGAATTTCAAATAATAAAAAACCGCTATAAAGCGGTTTTTTTAATTTTAGATAAAAATTAACCTAAAAGCTCAGCTAGTTGCTTGCTTACTGCTTCAACCGCTTGTGTACCGTCTAGTTTATGGTACTGCGTGTTACCCGATTTCGCTTCTGCTTGGTAGTAGTCAACCAATGGCATTGTTTGCTCATGGTAAATGCCTAAGCGCTTACGAACTGTCTCTTCGGTATCATCTGCACGAATAATAAGTTCTTCACCTGTTTCGTTGTCTTTACCTTCCTCTTTTGGTGGATTGTAAACAACATGGTAAACGCGACCAGAACCTGGATGAACACGACGTCCGCCCATACGCTCAACAATAACTTCATCAGCAACATCAAATTCAATAACGTGATCAACCACTACGCCATTTTCTTTCATCGCATCTGCTTGTGGAATTGTACGTGGGAAACCATCGAGTAAGAAGCCTTTCTCACAATCTGGTTTTGCAATACGCTCTTTAACAAGGCCAATAATAATATCGTCTGAAATAAGCTGACCTGCGTCCATTACTTTTTTTGCTTCTAGGCCAAGTGGTGTGCCCTCTTTAATTGCAGCTCGTAGCATATCACCGGTAGAAATTTGTGGAATACCGTATCTATCCATTAAAAACTGAGCTTGAGTACCTTTACCTGCACCCGGTGCGCCCAAAAGAATAATGCGCATATCATTGTCCCCTAATATGAGAGTTTATTTTAAAGTCTGAATTCTTCCATAAGCGCTGCAGATACTCAAGTAACTTATACTAATTGTCTATACAGCAGCGCATAAAAAAGGGAACAAACGTTCCCTTTTGACTCAATCATTGATTTTTAATACTTATTTGCTTAAATCAAGCATAAGTTTATTTAAGCGAGTTACAAATCCAGTCGGATCTTTAAGCGTACCGCGCTCTGCAAGTAAGGCTTGGTCTAGTAGTACATGTGACCACTGTGCAAACTTATCTTCGTCTTGCTCATCATTTAAGTGCTTAACCAGTTGGTGCTCTGGGTTTAATTCAAACACAGGCTTAGCCTCTGGAACAGCTTGACCTACTGACTCCATTAGCTTTTGCATTTGCGAGCTCATGTCGTTGTCATCGCTCACTACACACGCTGGTGAGTCAGTTAAGCGGTGAGTGAAGCGTACATCTTTAACATCATCACCTAATGCAGTTTTAATGCGCTCAACTAAACCTGCAACTTCTTTTTCAGACTCTTCTTGTGCTTTTTTAGTTTCTTCGTCATCTAATTTACCTAAGTCTAAATCACCACGGGTAATTGACTGAAATTGCTTTTCGCCAAATTCCGTTAAATGGCTCATCATCCACTCATCTACACGATCGCTTAGCAATAATACTTCAATGCCTTTTTTACGGAAGATTTCTAAGTGTGGTGAATTTTTAGCAGCAATAAATGAGTCAGCAACCACATAGTAAATTTTATCTTGGCTGTCCTTCATGCGCTCAATGTATTGCTCAAGTGAAACATCTTGAGTTTCTGAGTCGGTGTGCGTTGATGAAAAGCGAAGTAATTTAGCAATGCTTTCTTTGTTGGCCGCATCTTCAGCTGGGCCTTCTTTCATTACCTGACCAAATTCATTCCAAAATGTTTGGTAATCATCGGCTTTGTTTTTAGCCATACGCTCAAGCATTTTAATAATACGCGACGTACACCCCTTGCGAATAGCCTGGGTTACTTTGTTGTCTTGTAAAATTTCACGCGATACGTTTAGTGGTAAATCGTTTGAGTCTAATAAGCCTTTAACAAAACGTAAGTAGCTTGGCATAAACTGTTCAGCGTCATCCATAATAAACACGCGTTGAACATAAAGTTTTAAACCACTTTGGCGCTCACGGTTCCATAAATCAAAGGGTGCTTTTTTAGGAATGTATAACAAACTGGTGTATTCAGTTTTACCTTCAACTTTATTGTGTCCCCAGCTAAGCGGATCTTCCCAGTCGTGGCTTACATGCTTATAAAACTCTTTGTATTCGTCCTCAGAGATTTCTGATTTGTCACGTGTCCACAATGCTGTTGCACGGTTAATGCTTTCCCATTCACCAGGAACAGCTGGAATTTTTTCACCATCTTCACCTTCAGACTCAGGTACTTCTGCCTTGTACATCTGTACTGGTGTAGAAATATGATCAGAGTATTTAGTTACGATACTGCGAAGACGCCACTCATCTGCATATTCATTTTCTTCTTCACGAAGATGTAAAATAATGTCTGTACCACGGCCTTCTTTTTCGATTTCTTGTAGCGTGTACTCGCCTTCACCTTTTGACTGCCATTCAACCGCTGTAGTCTCTCCTGCTTTACGAGTACGAACAGTCACTTCATCAGCAACAATAAATGCTGAGTAAAAACCAACACCAAATTGACCAATAAGCTGTGAGTCTTTACTTTGATCGCCCGTTAAGTTTTTGAAAAATTCAGCCGTACCCGACTTAGCAATTGTGCCTAATGAGCTGATCACTTCATCACGCGTCATACCAATACCATTATCAGAAATGGTCACTGTGTTAGCGTCTTTATCTGCGCTTATACGTACGCGTAAATCTGCATCACCTTGATAAAGGTCACCGTTTGAAAGGGCTAAAAAGCGTAGTTTATCGGCTGCGTCAGATGCATTTGATACAAGCTCGCGTAAAAAGATTTCTTTATTTGAATAAAGCGAGTGAATCATTAAGTTTAATAGTTGTTTTACTTCTGTTTGAAAGCCTAATGTTTCTTTTTGTGCTGCAGTCATTTATGTATCTCCAATTTGCAAAGTGTCTGCGTTATGCACTTAATATGGGGTGAGCCGTGAGAAGTTCAAGTAAAAAAAATAAAAAACCCCATTCAAAGACACTTTAAATGGGTTAATCAATTAAAAAGGCGTTATGGCATGCCCGTGCATTGGCTTATCAGTGCATGGATGAACAAAAAATAAATCGCTGGCATGCAATAATAATCGTTGAGCACCCTGCTCACTGCAATCATTTTTATATAAATCACATCCAAGTATAGGGTGGCCAAAAATTAAACTGTGAATTCTAAGTTGATGAGTGCGTCCAGTTATAGGAGTAAAATCAACCAAAGTTTTTTGCTCTTTGTTAAAGCGTTTAACCACTTTAAATTGAGTGCGCGAGGGTTTGCCGCTCTGGTGGCAAATTTTCACTTTCGGAAATAACATTTTATCTTTTGCTATAGGCGCAGTAATTTCTCCCTGAGACTCTGCAACCAATCCAAAGAGCATTGCGCGATATTGCTTTTTAACACTTCGGGATTGGAATTGCTGATTCAGTGCTTTAGCTGCTTGCTCGTTAAGTGCTACCACCATCACTCCGGAGGTACCCAAATCTAAACGGTGGGGTAATATCGCAGTAGGAAACGCTGCGGTAACGCCTTGCTGGCCATTAACAAGCCTATAGTGAACCGAATCCCAGTTAAGAGGGTTTTTACCCGACAAACTCAACAAACCGCTAGGTTTATTGATCAATAAAATATCATCATCTTGATAAATGATTTCTATCTGTTCATGGCAAACAGGTGCGATAAAGTCATCAACAATCACATGAGCACTTTGAGTTATTGCAGCCATACCATCCAATTCTTGTTTATATTGCAATTAAGGCCAATAAAAAAGCCTACAGCATGTATGTAGGCTTTTAAAGTAAGTTCAAATAGTTAAGCTTAAAATAAACTATTCATGGCTGACTAAGCGCCTGCCACTAAATGCATGCATTAAGGTTGTGCCATCGACTAAATCAAGCTCGCCACCCACAGGAATACCATGAGCTATTCGCGATGCACCCACTTTGTATTTATGACAAAGCTGGGCAATATAATGAGCCGTTGTTTCACCTTCAACCGTAGGGTTAGTGGCTAATATAACTTCATTAATACCGCCATGGGCAAGCTTTTGCTCAAGCACGTCTAGCCCAATTTCTTTAGGGCCTATGCCATCAATTGGTGACAAATGTCCCATTAATACAAAATAGAGTCCTTTGTATTGGCCTGTTTGTTCAATCGCTAACACATCTGTAGGCGACTCAACCACACATAAAATGCCGCTGTATTGGCGCTTAGTGCTTAAGCAAATATCACATTGTGCTTGCTCGGTAAACGTGCGGCACGACTGACAATGCCCTACAGCCGTCATCGCTTTTGTTAGCGCATTCCCAAGCTGAGTGCCACCTTTGCGGTCGCGCTCTAATAAATGAAATGCAATACGCTGAGCAGATTTCGGGCCAATACCTGGCTGACAACGAAGTGCTTCTATTAGCGATGTTAAACTATCTGAAAGTTGCATAGTTACTTAGAACGGCATTTTCATACCAGGTGGTAATTGCATACCGCCTGTTACTTTGCCCATGCGCTCTTGAGTTTCTTCAGCAACACGGCGAACAGCATCATTACACGCTGCTGCAAGTAAATCTTCAATCATGTCTTTGTCATCTTCCATTAAGCTTTCATCAAGCTCAACACGACGAACATTGTGGTTACCAAGCATGGTTACTTTCACTAAACCTGCACCGGCTTCACCAACCACTTCCATCGTTGCGATTTCTTCTTGGGCTTTTTGCATGCGCTCTTGCATTTGCTGCGCTTGCTTCATCATGTTACCCATTCCACCTTTAAACATAATCGTCTCTCTTTCTTTTAATACATTAACTGGAGTATAAATAAGGGCACTGGTCGTTAATTACAATGCCTGAATACTGTTTTCGTCAATTTCAGCGCTAAATAGCTGTTGAAATTGTACTATATTTTCATCGCTGGTGATCACATCAATCGCTTGCTGGTGACGACCTGCATCAATTTTTTGTTGAATCAAATAAGGTGAGTCAATCACCCCGCTAGCAAAATCAATATTAAGCTCAACGTTGTGTCCATAAATACTAGATAACGCCACATTTAACTTTTGACGTAACATTGGCGTATCTAAGTGCTTTTGCGATTCATCTACTTCAATATGGAAATGATTGTCTTGTTTGGTAAAAATTGAGTGCAATGCAAACTGGCGCATACGTCCGCCAAGTCCCATACGTTTTATTAAATAGGCCCATTCGTCTTGTTGATGGGCAAATCTAATGTCACTAATTGGGCTTTGAAAATCATCTGGTACGGGAATACTAGGCTCTTGTTCAACAACAGGTGCTGGTTTTTGCGGGTTAATTTGCTCTAATAGCTCCGGTGCTAAATTTTCAGTAATCGTTTGATGCTTTGCTTTAAAGTCAACTTTACTCGCTGGCTTATTTGCTACCTGAGCTCGGCTCCCCTGTACTGGGAGCTGAGGCTTTTTTTGCAGGTCATCGCTCACCTCATTATCCCATGGCGGTGGCTGCTGTGATACAGTTTGTGCTTCATTGCCCTGCGGGCGACTAAATTCGGATTTTGTCGGTGCTGGTTTTTCTTCAGTTGGCTTTTCAATAGCGACACTTGAAAGCTTACCGGCACCCGAAATGTTTCTATCGCGTAAAATACGCGCTATTGCTGACTGTGCTCGCGCTTCTTGCTCACCCACTAGTAACGCAGACTGTTCTGCGTTACTAGTGGCATTTGCTAACTCAGGGTTAAACCCTTGATCAACAGCGCTACTCATTACATCATCGTATTGTGCGGCAATAGTTTGTTCTACATCACTGTGCTGCATGTAGGCATCATCTTCGCTTTGACGCTGCGCTTGTTCATCACTTATTACGGGGGTATCTACAATTTGAGGCTGACTTTGTATCGAACTTTGTTCAAGTTGTGTTTGGCTATAATCAGACTTTGAAACCTCAGGCTCATCGGCTTTTGTTGGCTGCGTATTAGTTGCTAATGGCTGAATTTGAGGAGCATTACTCTGCGCTGGTTTATTTTTATTTAAAATATCACGCAGTGCATTAGCACGCCCTGCACTATTTTGCTCTGGCGCAGCTTGTGAGCTAGGTTCAGGTTGATTGGTTTGCAACTGCGTAGGTTCAAATGCCAATAACCTGAGCATAATCATTTCAAATCCTAAACGAGGCTCAGGTGCCCATTGTAAATCTTTTTTGCCATTGAGTAATAACTGGTAATACACTTGAATTTGTTGGGCATGGGTATGCGCTGCAACATGCTCAATGTAATCGGCGTTATTGCTATCAAGCGCTGCTGCTTCAGGGACTAATTGACTCAATTGAATCACATGCGTTAGTGCAATTAAGTCATCAAGCAGCGCAATGTAATTTGGATTTCGGCTAGCGACTTGAGCAACTTCATTCATCAAAGCTGTGCCATCTTGCGCTAATAATGCCGCAAGTAAACTTTGACTGTAATGGGTGTCCATTAAACCAAGCATGTCTTGTACAGCTTGATTTTTAATATCACCATTAGTTTGAGCAATAGCCTGATCGGTCAAACTTAATGCATCTCGCATACTACCATCGGCCGCTTTGGCAATAATACTTAGCGCATCATTATCGAAGTTAAGCTGCTCATGGGTAAGCACATGCTCAAGCTGTTGCTTAATCTCAGCTTGCGACAATGCATTCAGATTAAACTGTAAACAGCGAGATAAAATAGTCACTGGTAATTTTTGAGGATCAGTGGTTGCGAGCAAAAATTTCACATGCTCAGGCGGCTCTTCAAGCGTTTTTAATAACGCATTAAAGCTGTGCTTTGACAACATGTGTACTTCATCGATTAGATATACTTTGTAACGTCCGCGCGTTGGCGCATATTGAACGTTATCAAGTATCTCACGCGTATCCTCAACCTTAGTGCGTGAGGCCGCATCTATTTCGAGTAAATCAATGTAGCGCCCTGCCTCTATATCAACACAGCTACTACATTGACCACATGGTGTGGCAGATATACCTTCATCACAATTTAAGCTTTTAGCAAAAATACGGGCAATGGTGGTTTTACCAACACCACGGGTTCCAGTGAATAAATAAGCGTGATGCAGTCTATTTTGAGTCAGCGCGTTTACCAGCGCCTGTTTTACATGAGACTGCCCAACCAATTCATGAAAGGTTTGAGGACGCCATTTTCTCGCTAGAACCTGATAACTCATCGATTATTCGCCTTCGAATTCAACCAATTTTAAAATATTGATGCCCATTTTTTCAATACGTTGCTCACCACCAAGCTCTGGAAGTGATACAACAAAGGCAGCATCTGTGGCGTTACCGCCTAATTTTGCAACCAACTTGGCTGTTGCTTCAATTGTACCACCGGTCGCCAACAAGTCGTCAACTAACAAGACTTTATCACCGGCTACAATCGCATCAGTATGAAGCTCTAGTGTATCTTCGCCATATTCGAGTTGGTAATCTTGGCGAATAACTTCGCGCGGTAATTTACCTGGTTTACGAACAGGGATAAAAGGAATTCCCAAAGCATAAGATAGCGGAGCACCAAAAATAAAGCCACGTGATTCAGTGCCGATAATTTTAGTAAAACCTTGGTCTTTATAAGCGTCAATAAATGCATCTATGGTTGCTTTAAACGCTTCAGGGTTTGCCATTAGGGTTGTTACATCGCGAAACATAATGCCCGCTTTAGGATAATCAGCAATTGTAGTAATGCTGTTTTTGATAATTGCTGGTGTTACTTGAGTCATAATTTTAACTGCTCAATGATTAATATTACAAAGCAGGTGATTATAACCTTAAGTGGTCGTAAATTGCGAGTTTGCGATAATTATAAAGTGTCGGGAGAGGGAAATGATAAAAATGTAAGGCTGATGAAAAACAACAGCCTTAAAATAAAACCTGATTAAGTTAAGCTGGTGATCCAACCTAAAATGGCATTTAAACACCCTATTCCAGCAAATACGGCTAAGAATGCAAAAAAGTAAGCCGCATTGAACGGGTCTTTAAAGTCTTTATCATCTGACATGGGTACAACCTTTTATTAAGCACAACAAATAAAGGCGCTATAATAGACGATGTGAAATAATCAATAAAGAGCTTAGTCTTGATTTTTTGTCACTATAATTTGCCGCTGTGCCATAGCTGTTAAGGTACTGAGTGCCCCTTGTGTTATTTGCTCAAGATTAAATTGTGGTGCATTTTCACTAACCTGTTGGCAAACCTGCTCAAACGTACTCCCCGCTTCATTTTCAATAATAGACAGTAGCATGGCGGTCATGGCATTGGTGGCCAAAAATTGCACCTCATCACTCTCATCGCGGTAAACAACAAAGAAATACGGCTGCTCTGAAGGCTGTTGAGGTTGAAACTCTTCACTTATATGTTGCACTGGATAGTCGTAGCTTAAGTTACGCACTGTTTTAGATAAATACAAAGGAGAATGAGTAAGCTTATTAGCGCTTAGAGGGAGCTCACGGGGGTCAGCCTTCATTACAGACACGTCAAGCTCAATCCATTCATAATGAGCTAGCGCCAGCATAAATACCGGATCAGACTCTTTAGGTACATAGCTTGTCATTAAATAGGTAATAAATTCTTCAGCAATATCTAAAAAGTAAGGAGACTGGCAATCATGTTCACTAAAAAATTGACGAACCAGCAATAGCCACTGTTGCTCACTATAGAGTGTTTTTAAAACTGGAAATGCCGATGAAACAAAGCCATTAATATTATTAAAAAACAGATCCCGATAAATGGCCATTCGCCTGTCTTCAATATCGGTTGGACACGGCTGCATATTAGGCTCTCGAATATGGGCCATAAATTCATTTTGTACATCAATAAAACTCATGATAACGACTCTTTTGAAACCCTGAAATAGCAAGTATTTGTTAAATACTAACGGCTAAGCGCTTTGTGCTGTTGATAACAACTTAAGGTGCTTTGCTTGTAATTGATGGATTATATCCAGCTCTTTGGTTAACACGTTAATAGGTGGAATATTAAAATCTCGCTCTAGCAGTGTGGGAAAAACACCATGTGCTTGATATGCGCTATCGAGCAATTGCCAGACAGGGTCAATAACATCTGCGCCATGAGTATCTATAATAAGGTCATCAGCTTCATTGTAGTGACCTGCAACATGGCAATAGGCAATTTTATTGGTTGGTAGCCCACTTAAAAACGCTTGTGCATCATAGCCATGATTAATCGAGTTCACATAAATATTATTAACGTCTAACAACAGCTGGCAATTAGCGTCTTCTAAAATAGCATTGGTAAATTCAAGCTCCGATAGTTGCTGACCAGGGGCACCATAATAAGACACATTTTCGAGCACAAGTGGTCGCTCTAATATATCTTGTACCTGTTTAACCCGAGAAACGACATGTTTGATCGCTTCTTCAGTAAAAGGAATTGGCATTAAGTCATACATATGGCCTTTACCTGAGCAATAGCTTAAATGTTCGCTATAAGCTTTAATATCGTGGTTATCAAAGAAAGATTTTAACGACTTTATAAATTCAATATCAAGCGGCTCAGGCGATCCAATAGAAAGTGACAAACCATGACAAACAAAGTGATTATTATTAGTTAACTGTTTAAATTGCTTTTCAAAGCGCCCACCTAGCTTTAACCAGTTCTCTGGAGCCACTTCCATAAACTCAATTTGTTTTGGTATAGCATGCTCAAGCTCATCTAGCATTTCTCTTCGCAAGCCTAAACCGACCATGCCAAAGTTAGGCGTTTGATTTTGAGCCATAATAAAACCTCATATTAAATAAAAAGGGCCTAATGGCCCTCTCGCTTATCTGAAAAAGAAAAGTTTAGTGGCTACCACCACATTTACCTTCGCCGCACTTGCCTTCTTTTTTGGCCTTAGCATCACCACCACATTTACCTTCGCCGCACTTGCCTTCTCGAGTAGCTAAAGTCTAACCAACAATATAT
>NZ_PNDJ01000343.1:0-438 GCF_005887255.1 Pseudoalteromonas sp. S1609
TTGGCCCAAAACTAGTGCCTTTCTAAAATGCCTGAACGTATAAAGTAGCTTAACGGCACCTATAAAGTATTTACCCAAAAGCGTGTGAGGCATAAACGAGGTATACCTGAATGACTGCAATTAGCACTTTGACGGAGTTCTGCTTGGAGCGAGAACCGGACACTGAAAAAGTTAATTTTATTCCCGCTTTTTTGAGTAGGAGCCTAATTTTGTCCGATAACGGTATTAAACGCCGTTTTGGGGCAAAATAACATGCTTAATTTCTAGCTGTTTTAATTACTTGTTTACAAAGGTAATTATTGGTGAAATTATCATAATATGTAATATACGCTGTTTTGGTGTGTTATTAACAACCAAAAAGTGGATCAAGAAGCACGTATGGTTACAAGAAGGGTTTATTGAATCGACATGTAATGTAGAAAAATTTAATTTATTGAT
>NZ_PNDJ01000344.1:0-291 GCF_005887255.1 Pseudoalteromonas sp. S1609
GAACTATGTTTTAATTCAGGATATTTATAAAAGTTACAAATATAGCAAAAATCCTTATCATACAAATACAAGGCCACGAGGCTTTTTAACGAACCACTCTCCAAATATTGTAAAAGAAATAATAAAAAAATTTAGAGTAAATCAAAGGAATAATGCAAATCAAAAAAAAACCGAACATAAAACTAAAAATAGTAACTTCAATACAACCTACGATAATGAAACCTTCATAAACATATTTAGTGACAAAGAAGCAAGACTTTTCTTCAGTGATTTTATCTTGTTTGTAGAAGG
>NZ_PNDJ01000345.1:0-317 GCF_005887255.1 Pseudoalteromonas sp. S1609
TAAAAACATTAAATGTACCTTTCAATGTGGCTCTCTAGCGCTCTAGGCACTACGATATTCTACTGCGTGGTAGCACATTCACTCCAAAAGCAAGCAAGACTCGAATGACTTGAGCCTTCTTGTGTTCGTAGGAGTTTACCAGTAATAGCTAGTGTTGTTTTATGTGCTCTAACAGGGTAAAGAGTGAGGTATTGGACAGATTCACCCTTCAGATTGTTACATTGCTGATGACAACCCGTAACTGTACGACTGTAACATAGTTTAATAGCAGTTAATTTGAGATCTACAAACTAGTAACTGCTAATTAAAACCTTAAT
>NZ_PNDJ01000346.1:0-228 GCF_005887255.1 Pseudoalteromonas sp. S1609
TTTTCGACAAAGACTGGCGTAACTGCTATAAAGTTTGATCGTTTGCATCTCTTACCTGCGTATTACTCGTAATTATACTGACTGAAGTTTTCTCCCCTTCGATATTGATAGATATTTCAATACTACCGAGGTTAGGAGGGTCTAATCAAATTTGCGCCCGCTGTAGCTGCTGCCCTATTTGCAATTTTACCTTATCGCCAAGTACATGAAATAACCGCTGCCCCCATT
>NZ_PNDJ01000036.1:0-3504 GCF_005887255.1 Pseudoalteromonas sp. S1609
AAGTGGGAAGGGTAAAACCACATTTAACACCTCACACTTCGCACCTCAGAATCAAAAGTGAAGGGAGGAACTATGCGCAATCACGAAAACTTAAGAGCTTGGCAATTTAGTATGGATTTAGTTGAAGTAACTTATAGAGAAACAGCTAGCTATCCAAGTGATGAAAGATTTGGTTTAATTAACCAGCTGCGCAGAGCTGCTGTATCCGTGCCTAGCAATATAGCAGAAGGGGCGGCAAGGGGAAGTGATGCCGACTTTATTCGCTTTTTATACATTGCTAGAGGGTCATTAAGTGAAGTACAAACCCAACTGAAAATAGCGAATCGTTTAGGGTTTGCACCATTGAATAAAGAAACTTCAGAATTAATAGAAAACATTTTTGCTCAATTGGGTGGTTTAATTAACAGCCTAAAAGCAAGGAAAGAATAATGATAATTAATTGTAAGGTATTGAGTGTGAAGAGCGAAGAGAGAGATGCTAAAAGTGAAGAGGGAAGTAGTAAGAGTGTAAACACTTTACGCTTCACACCTAACACTTCACACTCTAAGGTGAAGAGCGACGAGAGAAGTGGGAAGAATAAAAACGCTTCACACCTAGCACTTAGCACTTCACACTTAACAACACCTAACACTTTACGCTTTACAGGTGAAACACTATGAAAGGAATTATTTTAGCCGGTGGCAGTGGGACTAGGCTTTACCCTATTACTATGGGGGTGTCTAAGCAGTTACTACCAATATATGATAAACCAATGGTTTATTATCCGTTATCGGTTTTAATGCTAGCTGGTATACGAGAAATACTTATTATTACGACACCTGAAGATAGTGACTCATTTAAACGCTTATTAGGCGATGGCTCGCGTTATGGTGTTGAACTTACTTATACGGTACAACCAAGTCCAGATGGTTTGGCACAAGCCTTTATTTTGGGCGAAGAGTTTATTGATAATGATGATGTGTGCTTAGTGCTTGGTGATAATATTTTTTATGGCCAAGGCTTTTCTCCAAAACTTAAGCATGCTGTTGAAAATGCGAAAAATGGTAACGGAGCCACTGTTTTTGGTTATCAAGTAAAAGATCCTGAGCGCTTTGGTGTTGTTGAGTTTGATGAAAACCAAAAAGTAATCTCAATAGAAGAAAAACCCATTAAGCCAAAGTCGCATTATGCGGTAACAGGGTTGTACTTTTATGATAACTCGGTTGTAGAGCTTGCGAAACAAGTTAAGCCATCAGTGCGGGGGGAGCTCGAAATTACTTGCCTCAATGAGCTTTACTTACAAAAAAATAAGTTAAATATTGAAATGCTAGGCCGCGGTTTTGCTTGGCTAGATACAGGAACACATGAGAGCTTACTTGAAGCAGCACAATTTGTTGAAACCATTGAAAAGCGCCAAGGCTATAAAGTAGCGTGTTTAGAAGAGATTGCATTTCGCAATAAGTGGTTAACCGAACAACAAGTAATCGACTTAGCACAGCCATTATTAAAAAATGGTTATGGACAGTATTTAATAGACGTTATAAAAGACTAGTTATGAGCATTGCACTTAATAAACCACTTAGCCCAGATTTAAGTAAGCTAACTCAATACTTAAAACAGGTAAATGAAAGCGGTTGGTACACCAATTTTGGCCCATTACATCAGCAATTAACACAACGCTTAGAAGCTTACCTAGGTGTTGAAAACCTGTTGTTGGTGTCTAATGGCACGTTAGCTATTCAAGTAGCTTGTAAAGTATTAGGAATACAATCAGCTATTACAACGCCCTTTAGCTTTGTAGCCACAACCAGTTCGTTACTATGGCAAGGTATTGATGTTGCCTTTAGTGATATTGATTCGCAAAGTTATAACTTATGCCCTAATGCACTCAATGACGCTTTTGAACACAACAGCAGCTATGACGGTGTTTTAGCGACACATGTTTACGGCAATCCGTGTGATGTTGAGGCGATTGCTCGTGTGGCAAAGTGCCATGGTAAAAAAGTGGTTTATGATGCCGCTCATGCATTTGCTGTAAAAGTGGGTGAGCAATCGGTATTAAGTTTTGGCGATGCGAGTACATTAAGTTTTCATGCTACCAAGGTTTTTCATACTGTTGAAGGTGGTGCTATTATTTTTAAACATAAAGCAGATTATGAGAAGGCGAAACAACTTATTAATTTTGGCATACAAGCCGGCGGTACTTTAGGTGAGCCTGGCATAAACGCAAAGTTAAATGAGTACCAATGCGCTGTAGGCTTAACATTGCTTGATGATATAGATGAAATAATTGCACATAGAGCTACGTTATTTACTTTGTATTGCGATGAATTAAAAGATTACTTAACTCTCCCTAAGTGGCTATCGCAAGCAAGTATAAATGGTGCCTATATGCCAATTTATATTGCAGATGAGCAATTGCAAAAGCGCGTTATTGAAACTCTCGCAGCGCATGATATTCAGAGTCGACGATATTTTACACCCTCCCTAGATTTAGCTTATAGCGACCAAAAGAGCTTTGGCTGCAAGAACAGCCAAAAAATCTCTAAGGGAGCCATTTGTCTACCATTACATGCGCATATGAGTGTTGATGATGTACTTGTAGTTACGCAACTGCTTAAAAAAATAATAAAGGAGCCAACATAGTGGCTATTTTATCTGAGCAGCAACTTAAAGAGGTGGGCTTTAAATCAATCGGCAAAAATGTACGAATATCGGATAAAGCCAGTATTTATGGTGCTCAAGGTATTGCGATTGGCGATAATGTAAGAATAGACGACTTTGTTGTTTTATCCGCGGGAGCAGGTGGAATAGATATTGGCAACTATATTCATATTGCCGTTTTTAGCTCCTTGATTGGTGCAGAAAAAATTACGCTGAGTGATTTTTGTAACATTTCATCACGAGTCTCTATTTATAGTGCAAGTGATGATTATAGCGGCGAGTTTATGACAAACCCTATGGTGCCAGAGCAATTAACTAATGTAGAAAAATCACCTGTTTTTTTAGGCAAGCATGTCATTGTTGGTTCAGGCAGCGTTATTTTACCAGGAGTTACTCTTGGAGAAGGAGCTGCTGTTGGAGCGCTGTCTTTAGTTGCTAACAGTGTGAATGATTTTGATATTGTTGCAGGGTGCCCTGCCAAAGTCATTAAAAAGAGAAAAACGAAGTTGTTGAACTTAGAAAAGAATGTACCAAGCAGTTAGGTGCGGGGTTCATTTAATGGTGCGAGTGTTACAAGTCGCTGGGCTAAGTAAAGCTGGGTAAAGTTTTGTGTTTTGCTCTCGCCTCTTATCCACATTCATGTAGGCAACAAAGAGTAAATAACTCCTAGGGAGAACCCTTCGGGCAGCGCCTGTTTGTTATTAACTATAGCGTTATCGCCTATTTATGGGGAATAACCACACCACATAGGCTCTGCCTTGCCTAAATACCAAACAGACTGCTGTAAATTTAACCTTGAAAGATCAGCAGAAGCTATTAAAAAGCAAAATAATCTAAATGTTATTATATAATTTAGTATAC
>NZ_PNDJ01000037.1:0-89850 GCF_005887255.1 Pseudoalteromonas sp. S1609
GCCCTCTTTGTGCATAATTCACTAAACCCTATTTGAACACAGAGAAGCGAATGAGGAGTAAATGAGAAGCCATATAAGTTTTGGTTTAATTTACTTCTCTAAAAGCGTAGCGCCTCTTCACCCTCTTTGTGCGTTAATCACTTAAAATCTATTTAAAGTCAGGAGTCAATAAGCTTTCAACATGCCGTTACCTAAGCTAATGCGGTTACTAGCTTGCCTTTTTCATGTGTTGGTTGCATTGCCATTCGCTCCGTGCCTTTTTCGAATTCTTGCTCTAACATTTTTTGTAATTCAGCAATCTGCTCTTTTATGGCATCTACATCAACCCCTTCCTCTCCTAGTTCTTCTGCCAAGGCTTCTATTGCTGCTTTTAACTCAGCTATAGTTTCTTTATCGACACCTAAACGTTGATAAATTAATGCCTCTTGGGCATTTTCTAAAAAGCTTTTGTCTTCTGGTTTAGCGATAAAATTAGTGGTTGCTTGGTTTTCAGCGGTACTGGTTGTTGCCGCAGCGGCAGATGTTGGCAGAACGTCACTCGATTTTGCCACTTTGTTAACGGGAGTATTATAACTACTATATTGATTTTTAAAGGTTATTGAAGTCATTGGCTCAAATCCATTTTTACTTTAATCGTTATATGCTTTAACTGAAATAACTTAAGCAACTTTGATACCAGTTAATATTTGATTGTCTCTAAGGCTTATTTTTATTTCAAATTAAGCCCTCTTAACTCATTTCGCACCCACTTCTCATCTAAATACAGCTCTAAGTGTTGCTCGGCAAACTTTAAAAAACTGCGTGCAGCATGTGATATGTGTCGGTCTGTACGCACCACAAAATACCAATGACTGGCTAAAGTAGTGTCGGTAACATTAAGCACTTTAAAGCTATTATCACCTTTAGGCAGCACATGCTGAGAAAGCACCGCAATCCCCATACCTGAAGCTACCGCCACTCTAATGGCTTCATTACTGGCCATTTGCACACTGTCACTTAATACCAACCCTCTACTTTGCAGCTCGCTTTCAAATAACATGCGAGTGGCGGAGCCTGTTTCACGTAGTAAAAAACGATACGGAACTAAATCAGCCAGTTTAAGTGCGGTTTTATCGGCTAATGGATGATTTAGTGGCACTATAAACACTAAAGGGTTATGTAGAAACCTAGCAGCCTGGGCATGCTCTAAAGATGGCGGGTGACTAAATACATAAATATCGTCTTCTCCGCGTTCAAAGCGTGCTAAAACGGCTGAACGATTACCTATTTCAAGTGGTAGCTCTACATGCGGATGTTCATTACTGTATGGGCCTAACAATTTAGGTAAAATATATTGGGCAGTATTAACCATAGCAATTTTACATCGTCCACGTTCACCCCCTTTTAGCTCCGCTAAGTAATCTTGGTAATCTTCAAAATGACCAAAAACCTGTTGGCAAGTCCTAAATAAGGCCATACCAGCTTCGGTTATTTGCAACTTTTGTTGCTGCATAATTATTAACGGTTCATCTACCGCTTCTTGTAAGCGTTTAATTTGTAAAGAAACCGTAGGCTGAGTCAAATGAAGCCTCCGTGCGGTTTCGCTTATAGAGCCGGTTTTTACTACACTCATAAATACTTCAAGAAGTCGGAAGGAAAGTTGTCTTATATTCATACACACCTCATAGGTTTTTATCTATAGGATGTTAGCATTCATTTTATTATTTACTATATAAAGATTTGCCTATAATAGCGCCGCTTAACAAATTAAATTAGTAATAAAGAGGAGAACAGCGTGCCTGATATTGTAGTAATGTTTTTTATTTTAGGATTAGCAGCGGGTATTCTTCGCTCTGATTTAGCTATCCCCAAAGCGACGTATGACACTCTCAGTTTACTACTCATGCTTACCATAGGTCTAAAAGGTGGCATGGTGCTGCATGGCAATTTAAGTTGGCAATTACTCCCAGAAATGGCCTCGGTTATGTTACTTGGTGGGCTTATTCCGCTCACTTTATACCCTATTTTAAAATACGTTGTTAAGCTAAGCGTAGCGAATAGCGCCAGCATTGCTGCCCACTATGGTTCGGTTAGTGCTGGTACATTTGCGGTAGCATTAGCGTATGCCGAATCGGCTAAATTGGAAGTGGGCGCAGAAGTTACCTTGTACCTAGTTATGCTTGAATTACCAGCCATTATTGTAGGTTTACTGTTGTATCGTAAGCTCGACAAAGCACACAGCGAAAACACCAACTTATCGTTAAAAGCACTGTGGCACGAAACGCTTACCAATAAGAGTGTGATTTTGCTCGTTGGCGGTGTAATTATCGGTATGATGTATGGCACCCAACAGGGTAGCCAAGTTACGAGTTTGCTTACCAGTAGCTTTAAAGTAGTGCTGGCGCTATTTTTACTCGAAATGGGCTTGGTTGCTGCACAAACGCTTCGCCCTTTTCCTTGGCAGCAATGGAAACTGGCTGCCTTCGCCATTATTACGCCGTTATTTTTAGGCACCATTGGCGTTATGGTTGGCACCTTGCTAAATTTAGAATTAGGTTCAGTGGTTATTCTGGGGAGCTTAGTGGCGAGTGCTTCTTACATTGCCGCACCTGCTGCTATAAAAGCTGCTATTCCCAAAGCGGACATTGGTCTTGCCATGCTTAGCTCGTTAGGTGTCACCTTTCCATTTAATGTTATTGTTGGGATTGGTTTGTATCATCAACTTGCCGTTGCCATAAGTTAATACGTATGAACCACATAATTGGGCACTCTGACGCTTGCTTGAGCAACAGTATTAAGCAGTTTTTGTAATGCTTTTAAAGGCCGCTTTATTTTTTAACTCAAATACTTCGATTTTATGCTCGTTTATAAGTTCATCAACAAAGCAGCTGGGGTTGTTATCATCAGTTATTATGTAGACCTTATGTTTAGCGCGAGTAAGCGCTACATAAAATAAGCGACGCTCTTCACTATGTGCGAAATTATCTTTTGCGGGTAATAATGCCTCTAAAATTTGAGGCGTTGGCTTAGTGCTCGGGAATCCAAACGCTCCGCCATTCATTGCTAATATAATGACATAATCGGCTTCTTTGCCTTTTGAGCCATGAAACGTATCACACTCAATATGCAATGCTGAAAACTCTTGCTGTAAAGCACTTATATCGGCTTGTGAAGGTAACTGAAATCGAAACCGTGCAAGTAAATACACAGTAACAGGCTTGCCTGAATGACCCTTAATCCCCTGTAGTAAATACTTAATTGCGCCATTATTTAGCTCCGCTATTTTGGTGTTTTTAGCTGAGCCACTTTTCAATGTTTTTAGCACGCTAACGGCGGGCTTAGTTACCTTTGCAACTGAGTGAATGTCTTTAGCTAACTGCGCTGGGTTTTTCATAATAAAACCTGCGGCAACCTCGCCAATTTTATTATTAAAGCGAAAGGTCCTATCTAATAGAGTTTGTGTTGTAAAACCAAAATGTGCGGCAAACTCGGTAGTAAGTCGCATATCTGCACCACTAAAACGGTAAATAGCTTGCCAATCGTCCCCTACTGCAAACAGTGAACTATTAGATTTACTATCGCGCAGTGCTTTTACAAGTGTAGCTCGCAGCGGTGATATATCTTGAAATTCATCTACCATGATATAACGCCAAGGCGATGTAAACTTTTTAGTGTTTACATAATCGAGGGCTTTAATAATCATATCGTCGAAGTCTATTTCGCCCTGCGTGCGTAAATAATGGTTATAGTTGGCTAACAACGGCTTTAATAATTTCCAGGCTTGCTGTATCTGTTTTGAATCGCTCTCAAGTGTTATATTTGCGGTTTTATACACGCTGATTAATTGGCTAAACACAGTCGCTAATTTAGTTAAATGACCGCTAGTTTTTATTTCTTTTAAAAGCGCAATATGATTAGGCTTTGCAGCACTAAATTTAAATTCGCCTTTAACGTCATTAAGAGTGTTATTTATATAATTTACCAGTGCTTTAGCATATTGTGGTTTAGCATTGGCAAGCGATTCAAAACATCCTTCAACCCATTTTATTTTAGCTTTTTCGTTTTCAGCAAGTTTAGATATTTTAGGTGGCTTGCCCTCAACCTCGCTAATAATAGTCAAGCCGACGCTGTGAAACGTGGCCGCTTTAATGGACTCAGTGCCCAGCTTTTGTTTAATTCGTTCATCCATTTCGCAAGCAGCTTGCTTACCATAGGCGAGTAATAAAATATCGTTGTAATTAGCTTGTTCACTGTTAACCAAGTAGCCCGCTCTGGCCACCAACACACTGGTTTTTCCTGTTCCTGCCCCT
Organism: Pseudoalteromonas sp. S1609; assembly: GCF_005887255.1. GTDB lineage: Bacteria > Pseudomonadota > Gammaproteobacteria > Enterobacterales > Alteromonadaceae > Pseudoalteromonas. Next base: position 4,290 of record NZ_PNDJ01000037.1, read on the forward strand.
GCTAGCACTAAGTTATTGTCGTCATCTATTATACAAGCTCGGCGTTGTTGCTCTGTGAGTGGATTTGCTTCAACACAATTAAAAAAATCGTTATAGCGCTCTAATTGAGACTGGGTATATTTATGCTGAAAAAAACGAGTGAGTGCATCACTCCACTGGCTGTATTGTTCAAGCAATTTTATTTGTGTGCTTACTGGTGTTAAAACATCGCTGCTTTTTATCCAAGGTAGCCAACGTTTACATTGCTCATCTACCTGTTTTTTTATATCAGTCACATATGATTGGCGCAAAAACTGAGTGTGAGCAAAGTGGTTTATTTTACTTAACACTTCGTTGAGCACTGCAATATTGCTTTTAACCCATAGCATATCGGTATGCGCTTTAAATGCCCTATTGCTGCCATAGGCTCTCATCCAAATACGATAATGCTTAGAGTCTGTATTAAAGCGCAGTGTTTGCCCAAGCACACCATACTCATAGCTAATGGGCGACGTTAAATCACACCAACTCAATGAGGTTATTTGTATTTTATTGCTGATCACTAAACCTTGTTGGTTTATATCGACAAAGCGATGCGGGGTAAAGATACGGCCAAATATACTAGGCTGAATTGAATTCATTAACAGCAGAATTCCTTTATAAAAATGAACCAATTAGCCGTATTTTAAGCGAATATGCCGTACAAGGATAATAAAACCAATAAAAAATAACAGTAATGTTATACGGACTTGCAGCGTATAAAAAACACCCAATTAATTTACCCAACTGCTTGGCATAAGTCCCACTATATGACTAACATTTACTATAGATACAGTAAGATAACAAGGATTGAAACATGCGAATAAATTCAATTAGAACTAAAGTCATTTTACCAATCGCTTTTTTAGCACTGATCCTTGCAGGCTTGCTAGTTGCCATAGCTTCGATTACTTACATACAAGACAACGCTATGAAAAGGCAAACAGAAACCTTTTTTGAAGCTGTTACTGTTATTCTCAATGCCGACAGAGACATATATCAAGCACGTATTGCACTCGAAAATTTACTCAGCGCAACTGGCGATAGTGAGACGAATAAAACAGAGTTTTTAGAAAACGCAGAGCAAGTAAAGGATCGCTTTAACAAATACTTAATCTATTTAAAAGATGAAGAAGCGTTACTTGCAAAGCATGATTCATTTTCCAGCTTTATGCCTTTGTATAATGAATGGGTCAATCATAGTAAAACACTCATTAATACCAATCACTCGCAAGGTAAAATGCAAAGTGATTTAAATAAATCTGAACCTGAATTTATAAAAATACGCGAAATGATGGATCAGGCAGGCGAAGAGCTTCGCGCTTATACTAATGAACAACAGCAAGATAAAGTGGGGGCTGAGCGTTTAGGGCGTTATGTAGAAGCCATTTCAGAGGTACTAAATGCCGATAGAGATATATACCAAGCCCGGCTTGCAAAACAAAAAATAGTAAACCAACATGGTGATTTAGAACAAAATCAAAAATTATTTGAAGAAAACGCAGCCCAAGTTATACGTCGCTTTAATAGTTATCGTAGCTATTTAATTGACGAGCCGCAGCTAACACAAAAATATGCCAACTTCGATCAGCTTTACCAGCAATGGTATGAGCAAAGTAAAGCCTTGATTTACTCAACTCCTGCAAAGCAAGTCGCTTTAATTGATAATAATTTAGCAAAAGCTGATAAAAGCTTTAACGAATTAAGAAATATACTTGATGTTGCGGGCGAAGAGGCACGCACACATGCCAGAGCGGTAAAACAAGACGTACAACATAGCATTCAACTTTTTGAAAAAATTGTTTTTATTGTGATTATTATTGCCTTTATTGTCGCTTTAGGTGTGGGCTATTACATTCCGAAAAAGCTAACCGATAATATCAATAATATTACCCTTCGTATTAAAGAAATAGCCGCTGGCGATGGCGATTTAACCCAGCGTATTAACACTACATCACACGACGAATTAGCTGATTTAAGCAATGAATTTGATAACTTCTTGAGCCATTTACAAACAATAATAAAAAATATTCAGCAGCAATCAAGCCAACTTGGTGCAGTAACGGGTGATTTAAATGATGTATCTGATACCGCGATGGAAGTAACCCAAAAACTTGCTAATGCCTCTGAGTCAATAGTTAGTGCGGGCCATGAGATGGACATGGCCAATCAACAAATGGCAGAGCTTGCAAAAAATACCGCGCAGGAAGCCGATATATCTAGCGAGCAGGTAAAGCAAGGTGTTCAAGCTATTGATGTGTCAGGCAAAGCGATTGAAGATTTAGCTAACGATATTAAGTCAGCATTAGCGAATTCGGTTGAACTAGAAAGTAGCTCTACAGATATAACCTCTGTTCTTGAAGTGATACGTAATATTGCAGAGCAAACAAACTTATTAGCTTTAAATGCAGCGATTGAAGCCGCTAGAGCCGGCGAGCAAGGCCGTGGATTTGCTGTAGTAGCTGATGAGGTAAGAACGCTTGCCACACGAACTCAACAAAGCACAGACGAAATTGATACCATGATCCAACGCTTAAATGACAATGTTAAAGCGTCGTCTGATTCGATTAAAAATAGCCAAACTAATGCCAATACCACTTTAACCAACTTTGACTCAGTAATTACCATTTTTAATAGCCTGACTCACGCATTTGAAAAAGTACAGCAAATGTCGACTGAAACCGCACAAGCTACACAAGAGCAGTCACATGTGGCTAACGAAATAAATCGAAATTTAGTGTCATTAAAAGAGCAATCTGCACAAATGAAACAAATTTCCACGCAAACCACGCAACAATCTAAAAATGTATCGGCCTTATATAAGCAAATGAAATCGCAAGTGGAAAGCTTTAAAGTATGAGCAAGTAACAATTATAAAGTTAAGCGCACGTAAATTGCGCTTAACTTTTGCTATCGATAATAATCAATTCACACTCAGTGGTTGCTGTTAAGGTGATGGTTTTAGTCTGTGTAACTTCTGCGCCGTCACCCTTATTCATGTTAACTGAGGCTGACTCATCATTAATACTAAACTCCCCTGCCAATACGTAGGCTTGATGATCAATCGGCTGTGTTATTGACGTGCCTTTTGCCAGCTTGCCACCGTAAATACGCGCCTGCTGATTAATAAAAAGTGCACTATCGGCATCTTTTGGATAACCCGAAACCAGTAAGCTAAGGGTGCTTGTGGCTTGTGTAGGAAACTTCTTGCTTTCCCAGCGCGGCTCAACATTATGTTGATTACTCTGAATCCAAATTTGATAAAACGTTAGTGGTTCATCTGTTAGGTTATATTCTGAGTGGGTAATGCCGGTGCCTGCACTCATTACCTGCACCTCACCTTGCTCGGTGATCCCCTTGTTGCCCATACTATCTTGGTGAGTAATGGCACCACTGCGGATAAAACTAATAATTTCCATATTTCTATGCGGGTGCGCACCAAACCCCATACCTGGGGCTACCCAGTCATCATTAACTACACGCAAAGTGCCAAACCCCATACGCGCAGGATTATAGTAATTCGCAAAACTAAAGTGGTGCTTTGACTTAAGCCAACCATGATCAGCATGGCCTAAGCTATTTTTTGGGTAATGGGTAAGCATATTTTTCCTATACGTTATCTCTGCGTCATTTAGTATTGACGGTCTCGATCATGGGCAGCGTCAAAGGTGTGTTTAGCACCTAAAGGCACAATTTGCGTTGGGTTAATGGTTACGTGACTTACGTAGTAATGAATTTTTGAGTACTCTAAATCGACCGTTTCCTTTATCCCAGGTACTTGGTAAAGCTCATTAATGTAGTTACTAAGATGATGAAACTCAGTTAACTTTTCTCGATTACACTTAAAGTGCCCGTGATACACAGCATCAAAGCGGATAAGTGTGGTAAATAATCGCCAATCGGCTTCAGTGAGTGTATCGCCCACTAAGTAACGCTGTTTTGCTAATCGAGCTTCTAACCAATCTAAGCTATCAAACAAGGCGGTGTAAGCTTCGTTGTAAGCTTCTTGAGTTGTAGCAAAACCAGCTTTATACACCCCATTATTAATGGTGTTATAGACACGGTTATTCACTGTTTCTATTTCTTCACGTAGCGCATCTGGATAATAATCGTCGTTGTTACCAGTAAGCTCATTAAACGCACTATTAAACATGCGAATTATTTCTATTGATTCGTTGTTTACAATAGTCTGCGTTTTTTTATCCCATAAAATAGGTACGGTAACACGCCCTTCATAGCTAGGGTCGGCTTTTAAATACAATTGATAAGCGTAATCTAAGTTATAAAGTGGATCGCCCTGCTCGCCAAATTCCCAACCGTTTTCCATCATGGGTGCTTCAACAATACTCATAGAAATAATGTCTTCGAGCTGCTTTAATTTACGAAATATAATGGTGCGGTGCGCCCAAGGGCAAGCCAAGGATACATATAAATGATAGCGACCTGCTTCTGGTTTAAATTTACTGTTTTGCGCTGATGAAATCGTATCTCTAAACCGGCTATCTTGGCGTACAAATTTACCGTCGCTTTTTTCGGTGTCGTACCATTTATCGACCCATTCACCGTTAACAAGTAACCCCATGTCCGTCTCCTTAGTTTATAGAATGTGCCAACCTTACGCAGATTGGCAGCTTAAAGTTTAATCACTTATGTGATCCGCTTATTAATTTGTTATGAATTTTTCCATCAACAGATAGCTTTCCAGCTCCTTGGATCAGTAAAGCTAAGGTAATAGCTAACAGCGATAACGCAAATTCATAACCGTTATTGCTCATAAATAAACCGTTATCTATGTGCGTGGTAAAAATAGCAACCACCATAGTGATAGCCAGTACAAAACTCGCAGGACGCACCAGCAAACCAACGATGAGTAGTAACCCACCAAAAAATTCGGCGCCACCGGCCATTAATGCCATTAAATAGCCCGGTGCTAAGCCAATCGATTCCATCCATTGCCCTGTGCCTTCCAAGCCATAGCCGCCAAACCACGCAAACAGTTTTTGTGCACCATGAGCACTAAACACTAATCCCGCAATAAGCCTTAATGGTAATGTTGCAAAAGACTGTTCAGTTTTTGTGATGGCGGCTGTAATATTTTTAATCGTCATAGTTTTAACCTGTATTGTTCCAATTGAGTATGCAGCTATTGTATAAGTTGAATTAAAATTAAATAACTCCTATTATTTGCTCTATATGTTCAAATATTTTGAACAGTTAATATTGGGTATCATTATGAATACACCCCCTATAAGCATAGAAGCTTTACTGGTACTGGACGCCATTGAGCATCGTGGCAGTTACGCAGCCGCTGCAGAGCAACTTAATAAAGTACCCTCAGCCTTGTCGTATATTGTTAATAAACTTGAAGAGCAATTAAATGTAACCTTGTTTCAGCGCCAAGGTCGACGTGCCGTTTTAACCCCAGCAGGTAAACATTTACTAAGCGAGGGGCGTAAAGTACTCAATGCTATAAATAATTTATCGGAGCAAACACAAACCATAGCTAATGGCTGGGAGCCACGGATACGTATTGCCTATGACTCTATTTTTGACATAAGTGACGTATTCAAAAACTTACAGCTATTTTTAAATGAGCATAAAAATATCGAGATAGACATTAAAGAAGAAGTACTCAATGGCACTTGGGAGGCTTTAATTGAGGATGACGTTGACTTAGTGATTGGCGCACCGGCGCCTGTACCTAATCAAAAGGGGATCAGAGCGGTAAAAATAGCCGATATTCAAAATGTATTAGTGGTTCACCCTAGCCACCCGTTAGCACAAGTAAAAAGCCCCGTTAAACCCAGCGAACTTGGTCAATACACCACGGTTATAGTGCATGATTCAGCAAAACAAAGTATTCCGTGGTCAGCTAACTTAATCGAAGGTAATCAACGTTTTTATGTAAGTTCTGTAAGCCAAAAAATGACCGCTATTTTATCCGCTATTGGCATTGGTTATTTACCTGAGAACCTTATTGCTGAGTATGTTAAAGCTAACAAACTGCATGTTGTGGAGCTTACCGAACCACGTCCACCTCAAGACTTATACCTTGCATGGAAAATAACTAACAAAGGTAAAGGGCTAAAACAGTTGACCCAAATTATGCTAAATAATCCTAACTAGTGTTTAACCCTAAAAACGCAAAAGCCCATGCTAAAACAGCATGGGCTTTTTGAATCGGTAATAGATATTACAGTGCGAGGTCTTGCTTAGCGCGCGTTAAGTTGTGCGACACTAACTCGTTACCAGACATTTGTTGTGCTTCGTAAAAGTCTGATAATGCAGCTGTTTCATTTTTAGCCATTAAACGTCCTACACCACGGTTACTTAAAGCAAATGACGTAAGCTCACGTACTTTAAAGCGAGGGCCAGTGCTTTGCTGTAATAAAGTAATTGCTTTTGAGCAAATTTCTTCAGCTTGGCTGTAATTTTTTGATTTTACATTTAATGCACAATCGTTAAATGCAACTTCGAATTCTTGAGGGGCTGTTTTAGCCTCTTCAATAACCATTAACTTGTAATCACTTTGATCAGCCATTACAGCAGCTGAGCAAGTTAATAAAGAGCCAAGAGCGATGGTTTTGATAAGTGAGCGTTTCATGATTAATTTCCTATTTGGTTAGTCGTGCTTGTTGCCGACAACTAAACTTTAGAGTGTTTACTTAATTCCGACAAACGATTAAAAACAAACCAATAAGTGAAAAAAACTAACCTATAGACTTTAAGCTGCTAAAAACGTCTAACAGTTCAAAAAATCAATTACCTCTTCTTGCACATCAATATAATCGTCTTCTGACATATTTAATGTTGCTAAAACCTGCTTTTCTATGTCATCCCAATCTTTAGTGGTGTCACCGCGTAAAACACTATTAACCAAATTTTCAGACATTTTTAAAACGCTATAACACAATTGTTGATTACTTCCAGTTATATCACTTAGCATACTCAAATCGTGATGACGTAAAATAAGCTGGCAAATATCTACAGGTAAATGCCAGCTGGTCGCTAAATAGTAACCCACAGTGGCATGATTAGTTCCATATAAACGCTCTTCTATATCTATCAAGCTTTCTTTATGGGTATTATTTGAAGTATGTAAAGCACTCACGTAATTATCGAATTTAATTGCCATCGGCACAATGCCACAATCATGAAACAAACCAAGCGTATACAAGTACTCAACGGGGACATTATTTAGACGTTGTCCAATAATCATGTTTACATCAGCAATTTCTGAGGCGGTATCCCAAAAACGTTCAAGGCTAATACAGCACTCATTTTGGGCGAACATTTGCTTTAGCTTTAGGCTAGGAACTAAAGCTTCAATGCCATTCCAACCTAAAAACATAATGGCCTGTTTAATATTTGACACACTACGAACTAAGCCATAAGCAGGTGAATTAACTATCTTTAGAATAGCTGATGCAATAGCAACATCTTTAGCGATGATTTCTGCGGCGTCTGAGAGCGAGGGCTCCTGTGCAGATGCTAATATTTCAAGATCATTTAAGATTTGTGGTTTTGGTGGGATAACAAAGTTTTTGTTTACATCAGATAACACCTGCTCATTAACTACAATCATCGATGTCTAGCCTCCAGCTAAGCTATATGGATTATTTATTTTATTCCATTTGAACTTTTATACTAGAAGTTGATTAAAGATTTATCAATTTGTAGGTGCTAAATAGGTAGAGCAAAAATATTTTTTAAAACAACATAAGCACACGCCAATGTCTAGGCGTGTGCTTTGAATATTGATTTAGAAGTAATAGCCAATATTAATGTTGAAGCGACGCTCAGTTTCGCTGCTATCGCCCGCTAATGAACCACCAACAAATGGCATATTTTTACCATGAACTAAGTCAAAGTAAGTAAATAAACCACCAGCAGCTACCGAGAAACCGGTTACGTTCATCCACGTATCTCTGCTGTTGTCTGATTTGTCGTAAATTGCACTATAGTCGTTGTAAAACTGTAAGTTTGTTACCGCGCCCCATTGTACCGGTACACTGTATGCTACGTTTGCACTCGACATTGTTGCCTCTGCCGCCATGCTGTCGTAAAACGAGTAAGCGCCCACAGCAATACGGTTTACGTTATCAATATCGTAGTTATATTCACCGTGTTGAAGTTGTAAGTTCCAAGGGCCCATATTACTGTTTAAATGTAATGCCCACGCGTTGTAGTCACCTGCGCGGTCAACACCGTCATGCAAGCCACCAGCAAGTGCCGACACACCTATTTCAGTTTTACCACCTTCATGTTCTAGGTGGTAGCCGTAACGGCCTGAGAACGTATTATACTCGCCTATAGCATTAGTTGGCTCGGCATAAACACCATCTCCCGCTTCTCTAAAGCCAACAATGTCGTAAGAATAGCGATCGCTGCGGTTATCTACATAACCATCAACACCACCTAATTCATCATTTTTGAAAAAGCCCAAATCAAGCTGCCAGTTATCAGCAATCTTACGCTTAAATAACACCCCTAAATCGTGGTCGTCTTCAAGGCCAACATAATAGTTAGTGCTGAAAAAGTAGTTATGTGAGTTGTATGGCCAGTTACCAAAAGGAACCTTGGTAATACCTGCTTGAACTTGCCAATCATCAGCAAAATCGTAAGCTGCATAAGCGTATTTAACAGCGGTCATATAATCAAAAAAGCGAATTTCAGCGTTTAACTTTACATCACCAACGTCGCCTGAGAAATTTAAGCGAAAAATATCAAAGTCAAAATCGCCGCCGCGATTTTTATTATCGTCATCATACGAAGTATGGCTGTAGTTGGTTCGAACAGCACCGCCAATTTTAATTCCCTGAGGCTTGTGTTCATGTTTAGCTACTTTAACTTCAGCTACATCTTCTTTCTCTTCAATGGTGCGCTCGATTGATTTTTCACTTTTTTGCTCTGCTTTTGCAAGTTGCTTTTGCAGCATTTCCACTTGTTTTTGTAAGCTGCTTAATTGCTGCTTAACTTTATCAAGATCTGTATCTGCATGTGCCTGATGTGAAAAAACAACCATAGCCACTGCCAGTGCTAAAGGTTTCATAGGTGTCATAATTTGTCCTTGCTTGCCTTGTTGATATTATTAACTCGAACTTGGTCAGCGTGAGCTAAGTACCTGCTTGATTTTACATGTTGTTTTACAATGATAACGTATTTTTACAACTCTTCAATTACACTTTATGATTTTGCGCAACACACCAGCAACACACAAACTACTTTTAAGCAGGATAAGTATGACAATTGCTCATCACTTTTATAAATGAAAGCAGTAGCTTGCAAAATTAAAGCTTAAAAAAGCAGAGTCATCACGCACCTATTTTAATGTGTTATTATTTGAAAAATCATATTTAAATCAGCCAGTTTACTGCTGCACATATAAATTAAGGCTCTGAAAAATGAAAAATAACGATACCTTTAACACGATTGCTACGTTAATTTTTAAGCATCTTTATAATAACTTTCCAACTCCAAGCCAGTTAGATCCTGAACAATTAATTAGCGATGCCTCAGATCATCAAGGTGAGCAAATAAAAGGAACAATCGCGTTTCTTCTTCATGAAGAATATATATTTTCGACGCCAAGCGCCGCTTTTTTGCTAACCGAAAAAGGCTTTAGCCACGCTTTGTGCCCTAAATTTTAAACTCACCGTTTAAAAGCGATACCACAAAAAAAGCCCTAGCAATTAAAGCTAGGGCTTTTTAATGATTTTTAATGTTTATTTTTTCTCTTTTTCTAAACGCTTTTTAAGACTTAATGCCGCATCTGCAGCCAACAAACGCATAAATTCAGAGCCGTTGTTTTGTTCGCCTTGACCCGCACCTATAACAATTTCAGGCACTAAGCGGCTGTTACCTAGGCTATTAAATAAAGCAGTTTGAATTTTAACTTCCGCTTTAAGTGTTTCATCAAAAACATATTTAGGATCAAGTGCTGCTGACTTTGCGCGTAAACGTGCTTCAGCTAATACATCCATGCCTAATGCCTCTAAGCGTTGCTGTTTTAAGATTTCTTCTTGCTCTTTTGCAAGCTCAGCCTTTACTGCAACACGCTGTTGTGCAGAAATAATTGCATTGGCTTTTATTCGCTCTGCATCAATTTGCTCTTTAATTTTTAGCTTTTCAGACTCAGCTCTTTGCTTTGCAATCGCTTGTTCGCCTAATGCAACTTCTGTACGTGCTTGTTGCTCTGCCTTTTTAAGGTTTTGTCTTGCAAGGGCTTCATCCGCTGCAGCTTGCTTTTGCGCCTCTAAGCGCGCATTTACCTTATTTTCGTAATCAATATCAATAATACTCGCATCAACCACCGTTATACCGTAAGAGCCTAAAATAGGTGCATTACGCAGCGGCTTTCCTTCAGCATCTTTCTTTATATTAATCGTAACGCGTTGTTGCTTACTTAAATTGCTTAAATCGTCAGACTTGTCACGCTCGCCAGTACTAATAATTTGCTCAGTAACAAAAATGCCATTAGTCAGTTGATCAGAAAAATCTTGGCTTAATTGACCATTACCACCTGAATAATGTTGCTCAACCGACATCATACGTGCAGACGCTTTTACATTTTCTGTAGTGGCACGCATTAAAAGGTTAGAGATGAGAGTCTCTTGGGAACCAAATTCTTCATGAATTTTTAATAATCCACGTAAAGCACCCGACTCACTTGCAGGTACATTACCTGGTAATCTAAAACGTGATACTCCTCTGGCGCCACCAGTTGTCGTATCTAAAAATCGAATAGGAATGAGTGGTACAATGGCACTGGCTGTTGCACTGCTATCACCGGTAAAGTTAATCGAGATAACTTTTTTATAGGCTGATGTGGTGCCAAACGCTTTTAAGTAAGGACCAGCTTGGTTTATTACCGTTAAATTACCAGTAAAAGCTGATTGGTGAACAAGCCGTTCATCGGCTTCATTCCATGAAATAACCTGCGATGTTAATGTTGCAATCACTGCTAACACCACAACAACTGACGTTAATAAAATTACATTACGACGGCCAAAACGTGCCATAAATGATGTATTTTTTGCCTCTGCGACGGCTTGTTGCTCGCTATCCATTTTTAGTACTCTCCATGTTTAATTTCTTTTTAACAAAATAAGTAATTTCTTGTTCGCTTAAGTGCGCACAAAAGCTACCCGATCGATGCAAATCTATAAATGTTGCAAGGATCTCTTGTTTGCCTTTAATTGTTTTTTCCTGGTTTTCTTGGGTTTGGTTTTTCTCGCTAAGTTGAACAATAAGATCATCAATGATGGTGTCTTTATCAAATAACACATTATATTCTTTTGACTTTCTTACTCGGCTCTTACGTACATTGCTGTAAATCACATAAAGCGCCACACACAAAATAATAACAAGCGTACTTAACCCAATAATATAAAAAATCATAACGTCTGCTTATATTAATTGAATAATTAACCCTAACAACAAATGTAACGGTTAAATCACAAATGTTAAGCCGATAATTTTACAGAATAACGCCCCAAATAACAGAATTAATACTTGGCTCTTGTATATTTTTGTAAAAATTAAAATAGAAAAGTTTAATATCTGAAGTCTCAACATCAACAATGTTACTTTTAATGAGTGTGGGTGACAGCCGCTTAGAGTCAACGGTAAACATATTCTGCTCAAACTTTTATATTGAATATTAAGCCATTTATCCTTTTTAAAATAAGCTGATTTCAAAGTGAAAAATGCAATAATTTCCGATTAAAGTTAAAAATATTTTAATTTTTTCTGGCGAAGATCAAAATGCGGCCTACCCTTAGTATGTAAATTAGGTACTGATTATTTGCTCAAAATTAAATCATATGGGCATGCAGTTGATCATTTACGTTACATCAAACCACTTATTAGTGAAAAAGGATATAAAGATGAAAAAATGTAAATACGCAGCATTGCTCGCTTCAGCTATCTATGCACAATACAGTTTTGCTGCAATCGATGAGCTCACTATTTTACAACACACTCAAGAAGCAAAAAAAACCACAATTGCCAAACACGCTAATACCCATGTAAATCTTTCTAGGCAATTTACAATCGAAACAACACAAGGTCCTGTAATTACTCAAACTGTATCGCACCCTAATGCTGATTATATAAAGCTACATTTTAGCCAAGTAGATCTAAATGGTGACGCAAAGTTAGTCGTTAGAAGCGAAGACAACTCAGAGCGATATGAATATAGTAGTAATAATATGGACGCTTCAACAATCGATAGCTTAAACGGAGATGATGGTGTGCATTCATTTTCTTCTATGTCGGTTTCAAATGACAGCGTTATCATTGAATATTACCCTGATCCAAAAAACAGTAAGCAGCAACACCAGTTTGGTGTTATTGATAGCTATTTTTACGGCACTGAAAGTGCCAATATAAATATCAATGAACAAAATAAACCTGCCCCTTTGTCTACCTGCGGTATTAATGAGCGCAAAGATGTGCAGTGTTGGGCTAATTCCAACCCAACAGAGTTTGACCGCAGCCGCCCGGTAGCACGCTTGGTAATAGGTGGGCGCAGCTTATGTACCGGTTGGCGCGTTGGCAGCGATAATAAATTATTTACCAATAACCACTGTATTGAAACTGCATCTGAGCTTGCTTCTACAGAAGTGTGGTTTAACTACCAAAATAAAAGTTGTAATGGGACAACCAGAGAAACCATTGTAAAAGTAACGGGTAAAGAGTTTTTTAAAACTGACTACACGCTAGATTACACCCTATTTAGTGTTAATGACTTTGCCAATATTGAACAGTTTGGTTACTTAGGGCTTGATGTGCGAAACGCACAGCAAAGTGAACGTATTTATATTCCGCAACATGGTTCAGGTAATCCTAAGGAGCTGTCGATTGAATCTGATCAAGACACCAATGGTTTGTGCCAAGTTAATGCCCCCTCAACGAATGGGCGTGGAAGTAATACTGATATTGGATACTATTGTGACACTATAGGCGGCTCTTCCGGTTCTCCTGTTGTTGCAGCATCAAGTAACCGTGTTATTGCACTTCATCATTTAGGCGGATGCTACAATAAAGGCGCCAAAATAAGTAAGATTTGGCCGCAAGTGGCAACTTACTTTAATAACACAGTGCCTGTTGGCGATAACGACGGTACTACACCACTGCCACCTACCGCACGTTTTGAATACAACTGTGAGCAATTACAATGTAATTTTGATGCAACAAGCTCCAGCTCAGCAGGTACTATCAATAGCTATAGTTGGAACTTTGGCGATAATCAAACCGATACAGGTGCAACTGTAGTGCATAATTTTGTATCTGAGGGTGATTACGACGTCTCTGTTACTGTGCAAGATAGTAACAATAATACAAACACGCTAACCCAAACGATTAGTGTTTCAAATGGCTCACCAACAGAAGTTGAATTAACTAAAGGGCAAGCATTAACAGGCCAAAGTGCAGCATTAAATCAAGAGACTATTTACTATATTGATGTACCTGCAAATAGCACTAACATCTCAATCGACATAACGGGTGGTTCAGGTGATGCAGACCTCTATGTTAAAAAGAGTACAGTGCCGAGCACAAATAATTACGACTGCCGCCCATTTAGAAATGGTAACACTGAAAGCTGTAATATAAGTCAAGGAGAAGGTCGTTTTTACATTATGCTTAAAGCGTATAACAGCTATCAAAACGTAACAATCCTGGCTAATTATGAAAATAGCGCACCACCTACAGATAGTGATACTCGCGTATTAACATCTCGTGCTTATGGATTTCCAGATTTTTGGCAGCGCTATAGTTATGTAGTACCTGCAGGCGCAACCACTGTAAACATAAAAACATTGGGTGGCGAGGGAAATACTAACCTCTATGTTCGAGCGGATGCAGCGGTAACAAAAACACAATATGATTGCTTATCGAACAACAAAGACAACAATGAAAGTTGTATCTTAGAGGTGAGTTCAGGCCAGACATTACAAATCGGACTGTTAGGTGTCACTAATTACGATTGGGTTAAGCTTGTTGCAACTGCAAAATAAATAATATCATTCCCCTAAACAAAGCACTGTAGTGAACCTGCAGTGCTTTTTATTTGGTTTTAATTTACTCTTTCAATGCAGGCGTAATAAACATCACAATAAATAAAAAATACCACCTATTACAGAAAGAACTCATAGTTAGTCGTAATTAAAAAACATAATCCGATCTCACTATTGAGTGCGTGATAATAGCTTCAAAACTTGTTTAACTACCATTTCTGGCTCATCATTTTGTGGATAGTGGTAACTTTTACGCGTTAGCACTATCTCACCTTGAGGAAAAGCATTAGCCCAGTTTGAATGCAGTTCTCCCCACATTTCACGCCCTTTTTCAGTAAAAAATAATACCGATGGATTTTCATATTTTTTAACTGAGGCAATAACCGTCACGGGAATATCTGCTATTTGAGGATAATCGGGCAAAGGTCGCTTCGACCAAAAGTCTAAATACTGATTCGACATGCCATTTTTCATATCATCACGTTTTATAGCGGCAATTTCTTTTTCAGCGCGCGGTAAATCAATCTTACGCATAATATCAACATCATGCTCTGAGGCGGGTTCAATTAACATTAACGCTTTAATGTTATCGGGGTAACTTGCTGCAAATACCCTTGCGATATAAGCACCATAAGAATGCGCCACATAAACTACTGGTTCATCAATTTTTAGCGCTTTGAGTAATAATAAAGCCTCAGTAGCATACTGCTCTGAGCTATAGTTTTTCTTTATTTGCGAAGAGCCGCCATTGCCAATTCGAGAATAGCGAATTACTTTTGCATACTTAGTAAGCGAGTTATAAATGGGATCCCAATCACTAAGCCCTGCAGAGCCACCCGCCTCGAGTAAAATAGTGTGTTTGCCACTACCCGCCATTTCATATTCAATATCAAAGCCATTTACTTTAACTTTAGCAAGCTCAGCAAACACAGCGGTTGAGGTGATTAATACCCAAAATAGAATCGTTTTTATTATTAGTTTCATATTGTTAAAAGAATATGGAGTGTTGGCTTAAGTTATAACATTAAGCACTATGTTTATAAATAAATTCTCTATCACAGAACCTCAGAAATAAATAATCACGTCAATCACCCTTAAATCATGTTTTGACTAATAGATTTCCCTATTCAAACCTATAAACCTCTGTGACCCTATGCCATAATCTAAATAATTCATAAATTTAGTAACTTGGCGGTATATAAACCGTTTCAAGCTAACTTATAGGGTTTTTTAATGGCTTATCAAGAGCAAAATCAAGCAACAATCTATTGGCACGACTAATGTAATAACAACCTTAAACATTGTTTATAAAGAATATTTTATTTTTAATAATATTTTTTATACACACTTTTATACACACTAATATTTTTCATAAGTGAGGCTAACTTGGAAGGTCTTTGGTTTAAAATTTTTCTTGCCATCATACCAATAGTGATTTCTGGATACGCCGTATGGCTATCGACTAAACAAGCAACAGTAATGCGGATACACAATGAATTATCTGTAAGACCCGCTATGTGTAGTAACTTGGTTCTCCATAAAAATGTATTGACTTTTACAATTACAAATAAAGGTTTGGGACCAGCTAAAGTTGACGAGTTTAAGTTTTATTATCTAGAAAAACTTTTAACATATGATGATTTCAAAAAGCTTATAGATGACAAATATAGGCACTTTTGTGAATATGAATTTCCTCCCATTACTTCCACCCAAGATGAAGATAGCTACGTTGCCAAAGATGAAGTCATAACAATTTTAAAGTTGGTTCTAGATGAAAAAATCAAGAATCGTCCATCAAATGAAGATATTTATAAAGAAATAGAAGAATCCATGAATTTGCAATTTAATTATACATCTCTGTATGAGCAAACAATCAGTGACAAGTATCACTTTATTACCCGAAAATTAGAGCCTACTCAACTATAGGCTCTAATTTTCCGTTTAGCTCTTTAGCCTCATTTTTATAACTCATGAAGTTAGCTTTTTCAGTTGGGGTTGGTAGCGGTGAATTATGGGTATGCGTTGATAAAGTCTGGTTCATTTGTTCGACCAGGCTTATTAAATCAAGGAGTACTTGCGCTACGTTTACTGAGCTATCACCCAACCACACTGTTTTACCTTCTACTTTTGCCAGTTCGGTAGCTTTGGCGTGTAGGGTTTTGAGTGTGGTGAAGCTCATGTTTTCGCTGGCTTCAATATCAACCTGTTTTTTACTGCCAAGTAATAGCCCTTCTAACGCGACAATTAATGCTTTTTCACCCACAACAGTTTTTAGGGCGCCCATTACTTCGTTAACTTGGTTGCCGTCTATTTTTATCGTGTCGTGCGTAGCTATATTGGTGCTGCGTTGGTGGTAAATTTCTTCGCTGTTGCGCGATTTTATTTTACTGGTATCGCTGGTTTGAGTTATTTCGCCGTCTGTTTTTATGTGCCAGTTGCCGTCGCGGCCTTGTAATTTGCTGCGGCTGCTTTGCTGTAGTGTTACGTCTGTGCGTTTATGCTCGGGCACTAGGCTTTGCCAAGGCAATAAGCTGGTGATCACTGGATAGCTGTTTAGGCCATCGATGTACTGTATTAGGCAGTGCATGCCTGGCGTTGGTTCGTTTAATAACCCGTGGTCGGATGCTTGGCCTGTGCCGAGTGTGACTTGTTGAAATACAGGCACGGCTAAAGGCTCGGCGGTTTGTGGGTCGAGCAATTGCACGTCGGCGGCTTTGAGTGGTTTAAAGGCACTACTGATCATTGCTTTGCTTGGTAAGTCATAAATACGTTCAATACGGGCGAGCTGGGGTAAATGCTTGCGCTGCCCAAGTTCTGGAAAATAGCGCAGTATTAAGCGCTTTATAGCGTTTTTGACCATCTGATCACCTGTTTATCATTGCTTAATGTTACTTCGGTTATGAAGCGGCCGTTTAGTTTTATGCCTGGTCTTAGTTTTGGTATGGCAATAATTGAACCGGTGTTTGCATTGGTTGCTTTTATTGGGTGCTCTTCAAAGTCGGTTATCTCGGTTTGTGGCCAACGTGAGTCATGCCAGCTGCCGGCGTATACTTTGCCGTCGGGGCGTTGCTGAAATATAAAATTGGGAATGCTAAATACCTGAGCACATTGGCGCAGTGCTTCAATGCCTGTGCCCTGGTGATAAAATGCGGGCACGGGTGTTTTTGTATAATCACTATCAGGGTAAATAAACTCAATACCCATGCTGCTTAGCTGATCGCACACGTTAGCAAAGGTGGCGTGGCGAATAGCAAAGTTATGTGCAAACGATAATGCGCCTATGAGCTCGCGGCAGGTTAAAAACCAGCGGCCATTGCTGTTGTGCTTTGCTTCAATAACACCTAAAAAATACGGCTGCATAGCATCAATGGCATAACCTATGTGTAACTCAACTAACCCTTTTGGTTCTTCCTCTGTAACCACAACAAAACTTGCACGGCCTGTGCTGTGTAAATCAAGTTGGGTATTGTCACTGACTAAGCTGGTAACTTGCTTAGCGCCAATGCTGAGTATTTTAATTAGCCGGTTATTGCTCATGGCCCCTCGCTTTGCTCGAATGCGGTTTGCACTGTTTCGTGCCCATTTACCGCTTGGGTTTGGCTGTTTTCTTTCGCTTTACCGTCGAGTTGCTGCTGGGTTCGCTCTGCTGTTGAAAGTACTTCAACGAGTTTAAAAGTTACTTGCCACGCTTTTACTTCTTCAAGCTCGGTGGCTTTTATATCGCTATCGAATTTGGCTTTACGTATTTTATAGGCTTCGGTTACTTGGCTATTAACAGTGATCACGGTTCGTGCGCCGTTTTCGTCAACCTGTTTTGCCCGGGTAATAAGTTCAGCTAGTTCGCTTGCATCAACAAAGGGAATTTTTGTACTAACTGATACTACGCCTGGCTTTATGCCTTTATCACTTGAAAGGGTAAACGAGCCAAACCCGCTTAAGTCTTCGCTGGGTAATTTAATACCGCAATTAATACGGGTTTCATAACCTGGCACCTGCCAGCCGTTTAGTGTGATCATGCAAATAGCTCTTTAATAGTGTTTATGTTTTCGCTGCTGCCCACAAATGCGCAGTAGGCCCAATGCTTATCGTTATTACCGAGTGTTTGTATTTGCTGTGCTAATGCGCGGGCGCTTTGTGCATTGCTGTTCGTCACGGTTAGGTTAGCCGCAGCAGTAAATAATATGTTGGTTAAACGCTGATCCCGCTGCGCTTTTAATTGTGCGGTTTCGGTAAGAGCCGTATTAATATCGGTGATCAGGTTTACCCCTTCGTCACTTACCAGTAATAAGCTTTTATCGTTAAACGCAGCTGCTAGTGCTGGTACTGCACAGCAATTATTAAACTGCTGCCATTCGATTGATTGCTCGGTTGTTGGCAGGCGCATTTTATCAGTGTCGAGTGTTGATAAGCTCAACGCATGATCGGCTGCATGGGTAAACACTGCTAATGGGCAATGTTGGTTAAACTCACTTAATAAGCTTGCAAGCTTTGCGGGGCTGCTGACACTGCAACTGAGTATTACGGCATTAAACGCGCTTGGCCGGTGCTGGCGTGTCGCGTCTTTTACTGCAGCTGCCAGTAATTCGCTACCCGCTGCGGCGGTTATTAAACTGGGTGTTTGGTAGCTATTAAGTGCAATAACATGTAACTGCGTACAGGCTGCGTTTAACGCTTCTCTACTTTGGGTATTAAACGAGTTAGGTATTTGCATGGTATTACCTTAAAAAAGAAAACAACTTATTAAACTGCTCGTAGGCCCACACAAAAAGCCACATAATATAAGCTTTCCAAATTGGCACACCATTACTTTTAAGTAATACAAAAAACTCATAGTGTGCTTTTTTACGCCCTGTTTTTAATGCAAAGTCATGCCATATAGCAGCAAGTAAACCTTTACCGAATGGGTTATGAAACCAACGAACGTACCACGGCAGTGTAAATCCATCAGTTACAAAAAGCCGATGTACTTCACCAAACTGGGTTTTTAGTGGCTCTAGTAATTGCGCTTTACCCGCGCTAATAAAATTAAGCTTAATTTGCATGGCTGGCCCTTAAATCACTGAGAACCGGCGCTCTGTTAGTGCAAAAACATCTTGCTCATAATCAGAGTTAATCAGCGCTTGGTTAACAATCCACACGCCGTTAGTTTCAAACTTAAGCGGCAGGGTAAATACACCGCTTACTACTTCGGCTGGCATTAACTGAACACGGCCAGTATCAACACGCTTAAAGGGCACTTTAAATTTACGATCAGGAATGGCTAATTGCCCCGTAGCAATAACCCCGTCGCTGGCTTGTGGCACGGTGTATTCGTTTTCAACATTTATGTAGTCATCAAGCTGACCTGCCACATTATCGATAATGACAGGTATTAGCTGTTTATTTGCAGGGTCAATGCTTGCTAAATAAGCTTCTGTTTCAAGACTTGAAATAGGCTTGCTACCTTTGTAATCACAAAGCCAAAACTCTTTATTGTTAAATAATACTTTTTCCATATTTAAAAAAAGTGTGTATTCATCGGGATAAGAAGAAGTACCCGCAACATCAAAATAGTTAATTAAAACTTTCATACCACCACCTCATCAGCAACAATTCTTTCAGACAGCAAATTGGCTTTTGGCAACTTACATAGCGAACTATACAGAGCTTCATGTAATGTATTACTTTGAACAAAATACAAAGGCGAACCGTCAACTCTTTTGGGCTTAAATGCAAACCGCGAAATGTTAACTGGTAACTCGTTTTCAGCCCATGTTAGACCGCCATCTGTAGATGTATAAAAGCGGTAATCTGTGCTGGTTACTTCCCCGTATACGAAAATAGCCCCTCTATCAATCGTTGCAATTCTAAGCCTTGTAATAGCGCTGGGTATACTTAGCCTTTGCCATGTAAGGCCGCCATCATTACTTACTTTAAAAGCTGAGATTGAGTTATATCTATATGCGATTAAATTATTGTTGTCGTAAGGGTCAATTCTAACCACATCTAAACCGCCATCTAAATCATTAGAGTCTGTCCATGTAGCCCCGCCATCTATTGACTCGATAATTTTCGATGCGTCATTAATTGTGTTGTATTGTTTAGTCCATATTTTGCTTACATCTTCCGTTGCACAAATTGAAAAGGACTCATAAGGCCCGCTTATTCCATTGGGTTTAACGGTCGTAATCCAACTAGCACCATAATTTGTTGAGACATTGATTATTCCACCGTGCGCGTCATTAGCTAAAACAACTACGTTCTGACCATTTCTAGACATAAATAAAGTAGCAAGTGAGAACCCCGGAGAGTATGTGGTTAATGACATTGTTTTAGTCAATGTGAACGTTTGCCCATAGTCGTTTGATATATAAATATAGGCTTTGCAATTAGCAACTTGTGAAGTCGTTATTCCCGAGCAATAAACAACATAACGCCCATCTGCACTACAAACAACCTCACCAGATGCGCCACCAATTCCGCTATTTATAAGTGTGTAAGAATCCAAAGAGCGCGTGTACTTATAAAGGCTAGCCCCCAATGCTAAATAACAGTGTTCACCATCATCAGATTGATCAACACCCGTAGCGGTTGTAGATGTAATCGGAAGTGCCTCTAACAGTTGCTCTTTGATACCTAAGACGGCTGCAAGCAATGGGTATTTTTGCTCATCAAGTGCAGAGCCATCCATTTCTAATAACTCATTTCCCGTTGGTGCTTTTTTGTTGTATGTCAGCACAACATCACCAATACTCAGTGCTGAGCTCTTACTCGCTAAGCTATCCATTTAAAACTCCCACACATTTAATTCTTTGTTATAAACAAATACACGCTCGTTTTTATCATCGGCAACAATGGTTACTTGGGTGTCTATTTCACCATCTGCCAAGCGCTTAAACTTCGCTGTTGTTTCATTTTCATTAGCGCGTTTAATAACAGGTTCGCCGCTGCTTACGCGCACTGAAAACCACTCATTACCTTTGAGTGGCAATTCATTAATTCCCAAAAGTGGCGCTGAATATTGGTTGCTATCAGTCATGTTATGGCGATTAAACAACGTGATTGTTGGTTGGGTAACAAACTCTAATAGCGCGTTAAACTCAGTTTTTTGTAAGTACTGCTCATGCGTATGCACATTAAAATCAGCCGCGCTTACAAACTCACCTTCATGCACTTGCCACGGCAACGCGCTGAGTGTGATATTTAACTGCTCTGCAATATTTTGGCTGCGCCAAACCACACTTTTTACGCTGTAATTCCCTACTATAATGTCTTGTGTTTGGGTTTTGGTTTGCATGGCCGTGGTGACTACAGCAATAAGTACTTGCTCGTTGTTTGCTTTGGTTGCCACTACGCCGTACCAGTTATATTCAAAATCACCAATGTCATAACCAAGTACCGCGCTTATAACAATGGCGTTACCATCTACTTTAGATACAGCCTTAACCGGCTCACTATGCACAATATTTGCGGGTATTGCTGTATTAGGATCAATCGGCGCGTTTTCGTCTTGGCCGTTAATGTTGGCAAACACAAAATGTGTGATGTTTTGCACTTCGTCGCCTGCAAATACGGCGTTGCGGTAATCTAACCCCGCGTTCGTTATTTGTAATTGGCTCACCCTATCACCTCTTTATCAAATTCAATTAGCCCACTGGCATTTGTGGTGGTTACTGCCGTTAATGCGGTTAGGTAATAACGGCGACATGTGCGGCCGTATTGTTTTATTATTTCGCTTACTAGCTGCTCTTTGCCGCTAAACTCATCCTCTAACATGGCAATTTCTACCATGTCCCAATCAAAGCCGGGAACGCGTTCGTTAACTTGAATAAAGCCAAAGCCCAGGCGTTTAAATATTTGTTCCATGCCTAAATTTGAGCCGGCATCAGTGGCATTAGCGAACGCATGTTTTACACGAAGGCCGTAAAGCGCTAATGCTTCATCGGGCAATCGATTGATGCCACGCTCCCAGGCGAGTAAATCTAATATGGCTGTTTGTGCGTTTTCGCTGTGTTGTTGCTCTAACCACCAAAACAAATAGCTTTCTATTTCTTGCCAATAACTTTGGGCAACTTTTGCAAGCGCTGTGACATTTTTCTCTGTTAGCCAAATAGGCAGTTGCGGTGTTAGATCACTCATTATTTAACGCTACTGTATTAATTGTGGGTAACCATAACTCGCAGTTAATATCTGCATTTTCAAAACGGATTGTTTTAAGCTCACTAAATTGGGTATGTAACTCGGTGGCTAGCTGGCTAAAGCTAAATAACTCGTTTGGCTTGCACTTAGTTACGTTTTTATAAGCCGCATTTTGCCTAAACGCAGCACGTATAAATTGCTCTATATCGGCACTGCGGTTTTGTGTATTGGGATGCTGCTGGTAGTTAGCCACAATGTTTTGCGGTTGAGTGTTAATTGCAAATACTTGCAAATCGTCACCACTGCCATGGTTACCCGCAGCTATGTGATTGTTTATTTGATTGAGTAACGCGGGACTTATTTCACCTACGTTTAAAAATACATAGGCGTTGGCACTGCCTGGACCCCGAGGGGCGTTTTTCTCAAATACAATGTTATCTACCGATATACCCGTGAACGCTGAAATAATAGAGCGGTATACTGCATCAACGTGATAGCTACCTAATGATGAAAACGCATCACGTATACGCAAGCGGTAGTTATCGTCGGTTTCGGTGTCTTGCCCTGCGGTTGTTAACCAGTCTGTATTGTTAGTGGCCGTTAGGTTTTCAATATCTGACATGACACGCACATAATAGCCAGCCGCTAAGTTATAGTTTTGGCCTGCTTGCTCAGCTTGCACGGGGACATTATGCGTTGATTCACCCTCTTGAAATGTTTGGTCGTACAGTGTGAACACTCTGTATACTTGGCCGTTTATTGGCAGGCTTTCGATTATTGTGCCTGCGGGTATAACTAGTTCGGTGTCTATATCTGCTCTGGTAAACGTAATAACCCCCTGTGCTTTAACGGCGGGTAGCTTTGGTGTTTTACGTGACTCGCCGTGTTGCTTGAGCCATTCACCGCCTGCAAGCATAACAAACGAGTTCGGCATAACTTGGGTGATCAAACTTTGTATTAGTTGCTCAGCCGGCTCTACCATGATTGATTTTTGTAAACGAAAAAAGGGGCTAAACGTACTGGTGTTACTTACCGTAAACTCCCCCTCATCTACATGCTTTTGCCACAGTGCTTGCAGCTGTTCGCGGTTTACCGGAATACCTCCCGCTTGCAGTTCTTGTTTAAATAAGGTGGTGTAATCCATTAGATAGCCCCATCAACTGTTTTAGCGGTTACGCTTATTTCACCCGTTGCTTGCCTGATCACTTTTATGGTGCCAGGCACTAAGCGTTCGTCTTGCTCTACGATCAGCTCTATTTCAGTTAAAATTTTTGCAACGATGTTTTTATTACGTAGCCCGATTAATTCGGTTACTTTGCCGCTTTCAATAATGCGGTGTTTTACGTCTTGTGCTATTACGTCACTATTGGTTAACTGACTAGGTACAGCAAAACTATCTAGCGCTATGTCGTTATCTATAATGTTTAAATCAATATTAATCATTGCCATTAGCCTGCAAGCTCCATCATTTGTTCAAAGCTGTTAATTGGGTCGTCAGACTTAACCGTTAAATTATCGATATACACGCGCTTGCTGTTATCGCTTTGATTATTGTTTTTAGTACTATTGCTGTTGTTAGTGAGGTTTTGTAGAAACGCTGACTTTTGTACCTTTGCTTTATAACTGCTGCTTTGTTGCTGTTCAGTGCTTAATTGCTCTACTTTGTATGCACTGGTGTTGGCTGTGTTGGTAATTACCTGATCTGTTTTAGCCGTAGGGAATGCATTTAATTGCCCTGTACTCGTATTAATACTGGTGAGTTGCGCTTGTGTGCGACTAAATACAGGCGAGTTTGCAGCGTTAGTAAAATCATTAGTTGTACTGACCGGCACTTGTGCGGCTTTGTTGATAACGCTTTGGCCATAGTCGCGGCTAAAGGCCTGATCTGCATTTTGCATGACTAAATTGTTAGGCTGAGCACGGTTAATGTTTTCGTGAGTTGTAAGCGCTTCTGTTTTTAGCTTAGCTTCGGTATCGTCAATAAGGCCTAGCTTTTCGAGAACCCACTTTACGCTGTCAATCACCCCACTAAAGGCCGCTTTGACACTATCAAACACAGCTATTAGCACTTTGCCCCATGCGGTATTTTGAAATGCAGCCACTAAGTCATCCCAGTAATAAATAAGTGCCCCAACAACGGCAACTAAGGCCACAACACCTGCCACTATCCATGTGATGGGGTTTGCCCAAAGCGCAGCATTAAACAACCACGTAGCAGCTTTTACAGCAAGCATCACCCCTTTAAATGCTCCAAATGCAATAGTTGCTGCACCAACGGTGGCAATGAGTGATAAAAATCCCAGCACACGTAATGCGATTAATGATGCTTGCCACAGTTTGGTTAGCACCGTTGCCCCAGACGTAATTGCGGCCGTTGAAACCATCGCCATTTTGTATATGCCCATGGTGAATATGACCAGCCCATATACTGTGATCAACGCAACAATGCCAACAACCAACGCTGCAATAACACTGGATAGCATGGGGAATCGCTCAGTTAACGACACAATATAGGCAAAACCTGCGGCCATGATTTCAACGAACGGCTCAACCACCGGCAATAAACGATTGCCCACCGCAGTTGCGGCAGCATTAAACGAACCGCCTAACCTATCCCACGGACTGGCAATAATGTTCGCCATTTCTGCAGCTTTTGAACTGTCTTGTACGTTTTCAAAAACGTTAATACCGTCTTTTAATTTATCGACTTTGGTGCTGAGCACATCAACCGCTTTTGCACCTTGTTTACCAAATATTTGAGTAAGTACATCGCCACGCGCCACAGAACCTAATGACGATAACCGCTCGTTAATTCGCCCCAACACGACATCGATGGCGAGCATATCGCCATTATCGGCGGTTAGCTCTATGCCTAATGTATCTTGTGCCTTACCTATCCCTTGTAATAACGATGCTGCCTGCGTACCTGCAACCGATCCTGATTTAGCTACCAGTTGCAGCTCGCCCACTAAAGCAAATTGTTGTGCTGAACTTAGTCCAATATTGGTAGCTGTTGCGCCAAGGTTTGAAAACGCGGCTTGCATTTCTGAGCCTGTAGTTTTGTAGAGTTGCACTGCAGTGGCTGTTTGTCCTGCAATTTGGTTAACCCAATTGGACTTACCCATTTTATTAGCGGTTTGTTCAAAAATACCGTACATGGTCCCCATGTAACTGGTGATAGTGCCAGCATCGGCTTTAGTGGCAACCGCTAACATGTTTGATGTTTTAGTGAACTCGGATAGTTCATCACCACTTAAACCCGCAATGGCAGACTGAATATCGTAGGCACTACGGACAAACTCGGCAGAATTACCCCCAAATTGAAACCCAAATTCATAAGATGTTTTAGTGAGTTTTTGTAGTGCGTCGTCGGCAACGCCGAGCGATTGAACTTCACCCAAAGCGGCAACGTGATCAATTGATGGGGCAAGTGATTTAGCAAGCGCATAACCACCTGCAGCGGTCGTTGTTGCGCCGCGCATCATTTGGTCTTGTGCGACGGCTGTTTGCTGGCTCAGCTGATTAATTTTAGCCATGACTTTATTAACCGGCCCCGTCACCTTGTCGATGATGCCGATTGAATAAGTAAGCTTGTCTAACTTGCTGAGTGTTGCCATTAAATTACTCGCCGCCTAATGCTGTGCAAATGCCGTTATTTACCGCGGTTACGAAGTTTTCTTGTTCGCTGGTGTGAAGATATAGCGCCTGTGCCAAGCTCTCGTCAGTTACTGGTAAATTGCCAAAATATTTAGCGTGGTAAGCCAGTAACTGATCAAGCCTGCTTTTGCCTATTTGCTTGGCTCGGCTTTCGATTTTTTTACCGTAAAATTAAACTCGGGTTGGTATTCTTCAACAATGGCACCCACTAAAAACAACGCGGCACCCGGTTGCTGTACTAACTCTTTGAGTTTTTTAGCGTCCGCTTCAACCACGGTGTTTAGCACAAAGTTAGTGGCCGGCTGCACTTTGTTGTTCGGCTGAGTCGAGTTAATGTATTTGTTGTAGTCGGCGCCATTTACGTTAAATGTGATTTCGCCTACCGGTGTTTCAATCGTGATTTTTTTCTCAAACGCCATGATTATTTACTCTCTTTAATGTCAGCTTGGTCTAGCAAGGTGTATGTAAAATAAGGGCCATACTTGGCAGCGGATTGCTCACATAAGGCAATAAACTCATCAAAGTCATTTGGGTTTGCAAATACCTGGCAACCGGCAGACCACTTATCAACTTGGGTTGATGTGATTGTTGCGCTGGCACGGTGGCAATTAATCCCAAAGTAACCTTGCTGTAGTTGAGCCTCTGGTGTGACGTCCGTGTCTAACTCGGTGTCTTGGTTGTTGTCACGCAGGACAACAACCGGTTTATGTTGAACAAGGGCGCGGTACTTGCCCTGGTGATAACCCAACGTCCACAGGCTTCTATGTTGCCCTGCAATGAGCACGGCTGTGCCGTCTATGTTCATTGGGTGTTTACGCCAGTAAATACCCGCATCAGTTGTGGCTTTAAACTGCATTAACTGCCACTTCCCACCTTGCTGATACAACACGCATATTGCATCGTTAAAGGTGTTGGCGCGTGTGTTTGTATGACGAATTCCTATGATATTTAGGTTTAATTCGCCCTCAAATACTGTATGCCCACATGCTTGCAAAGTGCTTAATAGTGTTGTGGCAGTGAGCTTTCGAGCGGCTTTCGTCATTACAAGTCTCTCACTTCGTCATCGGTTAGGTACGGCACGCCATTGATTTTTACAAAGTCAGGACTAGTAATCGGGCACTTAATTGATGTGGTATCTTCTTCGCCACCTTCCGCTTTCAGATCAAGTAGGTCTTCTAGCTGTGGCAAGCAACCAAATGCTTCAATGTTCTTTTTACCGGCGGTCACTTCGGCGTTAAATGCCACGTCGAATGGTTCTATGCCTTTCCAGCTGCCAGCACTTTCTGCTTGCGCTTGAACGAGTAACCAGTTTTCATGATCAAGCTTTAGAGTTACTTCGGCTGAAACTGGCCCATCAATAAATCCTTTTGGGACACCGCGCACTGTTTTTGCTACTCGCCCATCGGTAATTTTTACCGTGGCTTCCTTAACGTGCACCA
This sequence comes from Pseudoalteromonas sp. S1609, assembly GCF_005887255.1. GTDB lineage: Bacteria > Pseudomonadota > Gammaproteobacteria > Enterobacterales > Alteromonadaceae > Pseudoalteromonas. The sequence goes on from NZ_PNDJ01000037.1 coordinate 31,543, forward strand.
TTGAGCCACCAATGAACACGTCGAAGTCTTTACCGCCTAATACTTTTTGCATGCTGCTTACTCCTTACCTTGTGCATTTAGCATGATGCCCACAATGATGGTGTTGGGTGAGTCGTAAGGCGTCACTTTCATCATTATTTGAACTGTTTTGCTGTCAAGCCACGTAATACTGATGCTGTCATCTTTTGGTGGCTCAATTAAACCAGGGAACTTATCAGCGCCAATATTGACTGAGCGAGCCATTATTCGTAGTGGCCTACTCATTTCACGTTTGCCGTATTCAGTGCCCGTGGTGCTGTTATTTAAGCGGCGGTTTTTAATATTTTGAATAGCAATAATGCGCACCGCGCGGGCTGCCATATCGACAATGCGGCCATTCTCAATTTCTTGATAATCACCGCCCTCGGCATCAAGCATGTTTACATCACCAAAATAAACGCCGTCAAAATCAGGGTAAAACTGGGTGCAACTAAAGCGCAGTGCATCCAGTGCGGCGGTGGTTGAGTTGGTGAGCGGGTTACCTGCTGCATCGGTTGGCAATGGCATCAGTGACATAGCGCCCGTCAGTACACGCATTGGACTATCAGCAATGGTGACTGAACGTTTACATAAACGCCCCGTGACAGCGCCCAATTCATCACCAAACAGTAATGGCACGGCAGCGACACGATCCCCGACTACCCCATCAGTTAATGGCTGTAATGCAGTGACTAAATCAGACCAATTTTGCCCTTCAGTTAAGCCAGGTGTAGCCAGCAAAAAACGAACGCGACGCGCAAGGCTTGATAGAATTTCAAGCGCTTTAGCTTGATAGCTTTCAATGTCTGCTTTACCCGTCACAGGTGTACAAATAACAATGATTTCTGGGCTTACATCTTGGTCCATTGCCTGATCAATTAACGCCATAACATCAGCTGCGGGTGCGTGTGAAATGGCGTAACCGCTGACTAAGTCGTCACCATTGCGTTGCCATGCTTTTACTTGCGTTTTTAGTGGTGAGTCGGCAGCGCCGAACTCTACATCAAAATCGCTTTGCGCATTAATGGGTAGAATTTTGCTGTTATTGTCGGGCGCTTGGCCGATAAACAACACACTTCGCTCTACCTGTTTTGTAGCGCCACTGCCTGTTTGATGGGCGGCAACGGATACTTTACCTTGTGCCATGGTCGTTCCTTTTGCTTTGCGCTACGCCACTTGCATAGCTTTGTTTAAAATAAAACTGTGTTGCTGCTTTTGTTCGCTAACGGTTTGCCCTAAGAAAGAGCGGGCAGGCAAATCAATTTGCCAAGTGCTCTTGCTTGAGCTGCCCTTTAAATCACGCAGTAAAAATCCAGCTTGGTTAATACTTAAATTCTCTGTTATCCATTTAATGCTTGGGCGTTTGCTACCCTTGCCCTTGCCGCGCGGTATTTTGTAACCCTCGGCTATTAATGCGCGGGCTAAGTTACGCGTGGCTGGGCCCTCTTTATTTTGTGCGCCACTGCCTTTTGGCTTGCCTGCATCTAGGCTTACACCCTCTTGATGCGCGCGAGCAATTTTGCCGCTGTTACCCCCGGTAAAATAAACGCCTGCGCTATTAGCGCCATAACGTACTTTCATGCGGCGCTTTAGCTTGGTGAGCATTTTCTTTTTCTTGCCGTTTGCGCGGCCTTGCCATGTTTTACCGGTTAAATCTGTTTGCCTGGTAACGCGCTCTTTACTACTTTTGTTTGCTGCACGTATTGCACTGCGTAATATATTGCGACGCTTATTTGGCTTGAGCTTTAAAAACGCGAGTTGTTCTTTGCTTTGCCCTTCGTCAAACTTGACGTTAAGCACGGCTTATTTCACCCTCAAGTGTGAACGCTTCTGCTACCCATAAACTTTGTTCACCAAAATCATAACGGTTGCCATTTAATTCAAACGGGCCGTTGGGTGTTTTTATAAGTTCTATCTCTTCGCACAGCTGCTCTATCGTTAGCTCTACTTCGTTGCTGTTGTCGTCGTTAACATCGGCACTAAATTCAATGTCGGGGCTGTCGTATTTGCCGCCGTTGTTTTGCAGCCAAAAAGAGGCAAATGCACAAATAAGTGCTGCCGGTGCTGAGCATGGATTGATGCTAATAACCCCTGAGTAATAAAACCGCGCGGCTAACAATCCATTACCGTTAATAGTTTTGCTACTTGGCTCTATGCGACCACCCTCTATCCAGCTGTCGAACTGGGTGCTTAGCGCCAGATTACGGCCTTGATATTCAGCGCTTGCTAAATACTGTTTCAGCTGTGCTATTTTGCTTTGGCTCATAACAGCTCTACCGATAAGTTAGGGCTGAGCGATTGCAGTAAACGCAGTGCATTTATACTTTGGCGTTGCCAGTGTTCATGGTTATCAATAGCTGTTTGGCTTTGTGCTGTGGCGCTGTCGCGGTGCGAACTGCCGAGCTTTGATACCAGTAAATTAGCTTTAGCTTTGCTGTAAACTGCATCAAGATAAAAAATGACTTGCTGTGCGTTTAATGGCTCGCCATTGGTAAGCACTGCGCTGGCTAGTTCTTGGTTAGCTTCGCCCTGTGCACGTTTAAGTTTTTCAACAAGTAAATCGCTTTTGCTAGCGTATTCTTGGGCAACTGCGTAGTGCTCAATAAAATATGCGGTGCTGAGCGCTGGGTAATAGCCATTGCCTGGCACATCAACATTGCTGCTTTGTAAATCTGCTTGTGGCATACCGCTTAAGTTCATAACGCACCTTTTTGCTTAACCGTTAAATTGGGTGTGGGCGCCACTTAGTCACGCGCGTTAAGCAAGTAATGCTAACGTTGTGCTAAGTTGCCCACCGGCGTTGGAGCTGTTATTCGCTAACGATCCCTTTTAACTGTTTCGTTAGCTTATCGACTAAACCTTTAACCCCTGCTTTGTCGTTAATCGCTTGAGCGTGCTCTGCAAATAACAGTGCATTACCATAGTTATGCTGGGCAGCATCAACCTTGGCAGCAATGGCGTACAACTTACCACCCACCACTTCAAGGCCGTTCCAGTCTTGATTTTTTACGGTATTGATTAGGCTGCGCAGTACATAGCTAATATCAAACAAGTCTTGCTGCTTTGATTCTGATAAATAGTAATTTGCATCATCGTAGAGTTGGTCGATAACGAACGCAGGCCAATGCTTGGTATTAAACACGGTTGGCAGTGGTTGCTTTTGCTCAACAAGTAATGGTAATAGCTTCATGACTGCATCCCAGCGCTTTAAATCAACTAACCAAATAAACACCCACGCCAATACTTTGTTGTGGTGATTTTGGCCGCTTAAGCGGTAACGGTTGATGTAGCCTAGGTAATCGTTACGCTCTAGCGCTTCTGATTTGTAGCTGGCTTTGTCGCTAATATCTGTAAATGTTTTTAGTTGAGCTAAGTCTGACTCGATGGCCGCTGCAAAAAACGGGTACTCGTTTTGCTCGGTGTTAGTTGCTGGCGCGTTGGCTTGAGTGGCTGTTGCCGCTGCCGTTGGCGCTTGCTTTTCAGTGCTAGTTGGTACACTGCTTACTGCTTTGGCTAATGATTTTTTGACTAAGCTCATTTAAAAACACTCTTTAATTTGGTTAAAAAAAGCCGCCCCGAAACTCGGGAAAAGGGCGGCTAATTGCTGCGCTAATAAATTAGGCGATTATGCCCAGGCGTCGCCTGCTGCGTTTGGTAACTTGACGTTTGCTGACTCGAAGTACATTGCTTTTTCAAGGTCTTCGACGTAGTAGCAATCGTTGCGTGATAGGTAGTCTTCAACGCGTTTCTTTTTGGCGTTGTCTTCTACGTGCGTGCGGGTTGAGCCTGCTTGCACGTAGTGGCTTAAGTTTTCAAAGCTGGTTACTAAAATGCCACGCGCTGGAAAAAACGGAATTTTGTAGCTAGCAAGGCCACCGTAGGTGTCGATTACCTGTTGTAATTCGATTTTAGTTTTTTCACTTGGCGTATGTGCTTGCTTGGCGTATAGCTTGTTTTTGTCTTGCGCGAGTAGCTCGTCACCAATAATGGCAACCATGTTTACACGCTTGTGAACGGGAATACCTTGCAATGCATCGTGCACGGCTTGATCTAGATTTTCGTAGTCGCCACCGGCACCAATGCGGATTTCACCAAGGGTTGCACCTTCGGTAATTACACGCTCGGGTGCGTCGCGGCGTAGTAGCTGTAACCAACCGATGTTTACGTCTTGTAGCATGGTGTTGGTTGCAATATCGGTAGTATTGGCCGCTGATGTACCATTAAAACCGATTTTAATAATGTCGAGTGCGATTGCCTGGCGAACGTGATTGCGGTAACGCTGATGAAAGTCGGGGAACTTTGACCATTGGTCCATTTTGTTCCAGGTGATGTGAATGTCACATTCTACCGGATAACAACGGTATTCGCGTTTTGTTAATGCTGATACGTCGCGGGTTTGGCGCTCTTTGGTGTTGTCGGTTTCTACACCGGCGCGGCCTGTTACGCCACCGTCTACACTCATGATCACTGATTGGCCGACAATGTCGTCTACCAGTGCGGTGTTGATCATCTGTAGAAATTCAGCCGATTCGTAGGTTGCGTCGTATAGTCGCTGCTCGGTTGTTGGCTCTACGTTAAATTGTTCGCTCATTGAGTTAACGCCGTAGTTAACGGCCATGCCTGCGAGTACTGCTACAAATAACTGTTTAGTTTTGGTTTTCATGTGCTTTCCTGCGTTTTGCTAAGTTAAGTTAGAGTGAGTGCAATTACAGACAATTGCTGTATTTGCCTTCGTCGCCTTCGGGTTCGTCGTCGGCGTCAGTGGTATTACCCGCAGGTGCTTTTACTGCTTTTTCAAACTTGTCTGTTAGTTCTGTAAGAAGTTTTTTAGTTGACGATAGCTCTTCTTCTAGCTCGGCTACTTCAGTGCTTTCGGCACCTTCTGGTGGTGTTTCTTCGTCTTCCACTTTGGTGGTTGAGAATGAATCAAGCTTTGCTGTTAAGCCGTCTAGCTTTTGGCCGAACTCTTCAAGTGGTGTGCCGAGTGCATCTTTTAATGCGGTAGCGAGTTGTTCTGGTTTCATATCAGGTTCTTCCTTTGCGAATATTCGTTTAAAAAAGGGTTTTTTAGGTGTGTCGATTGGCTCACATGACCCTAAATCAACGGTTAATAAGGCGACGTCCGTGTCGTCTGGCTTGCTCTTACTACTGAAATGGATTCGGTCGGTGTAGCAGCTTGCTGGGTAGTCGGTTACTGCAAGGCCGGTTAGATAGGTTTTGCCTGAGCCCATAAAGTCGCGGCTAATTTCGATACTAAAGTAAACGGCTTGGTCGGCTTTATTGAGTGTTACAAAGCTTTGGTTTGGGGCAAGTACAGCGTATAAACACACGATGCCCTCTTCGTTTTCGTAAGCTTCAACGCTTTCTACATCACCCAACATGCCGGGTATATCAACATTGTGTAAGTTTTTAGCGGCCCAGCCTGACCAATTAAATTCGTGATCAAGGTTTATGCGTGCGCCATATTTACGCGGGTTGTAGGTTTCTACTATGTCGGCTACGTCTTGCTCAGTGATTTCGCGGCCGTCAACGGTCATGCCCACGGCGGCAATAGAAAGTGGTTTTGTACGTAGTTGACCTGGCATAAACAAACCTTTTAAATGTTTTTTAGTTAAGCGTTTTGCTTTAAAGTAACTGCAGTTTGCACCCTCTTTTTATTCCTTTCCAACGGTTTAACTTTTTGAAATTCCTATATTTAAATTTTAGGAATGGGTAGGTTTTTGACTGACAGATTAAGCGCTTTATAACGAATACACTGCCGCTATAGATTAATAAACGCGGTGCAATATATGGCGAACTACGGACCAGAAATACGCAAAAAAGCACAAGATTTGTATGTTGTTGAGGGTTACACGGTTGATGAAATAGCCGAGCTTGACGATATGCCAAGTGCGCGTAGCGTTCGCCGTTGGGCTGAAGCTGGCAAATGGGAAGATATGTGCCCAAGCTATAATGCCGAAATGGCGTATAGCAAGCGCATTAATGTGCTGGCTGATAAAGACGATAAAACCGATGCCGACTATAAAGAGTTAGATTTTTGCACCCGTCAGTTATGCGCCCTTAATAAAAGTAAACTTGTCCCTGCCCCTAAACAACGCGCTAGTAACGATGATGTAAGTAGTAATACCAGTAGCAGCAATAAAAAATCGAAGAAGAAAAAGAAAAACGATTGCTCTGGCATTACTGTTGATATGCTCAACGAGCTTAAAGACAAGCTACTTTACCCACACCAAAAACATTGGTTTGAAAACCAAGACCACCGCAGCCGCTTTATATTAAAGCCCCGTCAAATTGGCGCGACGTTCTATTTTGCGTTTGAAGCGTTTGTTGATGCGGTTATTAATGGCCGTAATAAAATATTTATATCGGCGAGTCGCGACCAAGCCGAAGTATTTAAAGCCAATATTGTGGCGCTGTGCCGAGAGCATTTTAATGTTGAGCTAACCGGCTCGCCTATGGTGCTTAATTTAGCCGGCGGTAAAACAGTTAAGCTCATATTTAAAAGTACCAATGCTCGCACGGCTCAATCTGAGTCGGGCGACTTATATATAGATGAAGTGTTTTGGATACCGAACTATAAAACGTTGCGCGGTTTAGCACAGGCCATGGCAACACATAAGCATTTGCGTATTACCTACTTTAGTACACCCAGTGTTACCAGCCATGAAGCGTATGATCACTGGAATGGTAAATGGTATCGCAAAACCAAAGCCTGTAATGACCCTGAATTTGCCATTGATGTTAGCCATAAAAACTTAAAGCATGGCCTGCTGTGTGACGATGGTATTTGGCGGCAAATGCTCACCGTGCATGACGTGGTTAAAAGTGGCTTTGACCGTATTGATATTGAAGTACTTGAAAACGAATACAGCACGGATGAGTTTAATAACTTGTTTATGTGTAAGTTTATTGATGATGCACACAGCGCATTTAACCTTAAACAAATTATGGCCTGTGTTGGCGACTCCACTAAATGGGATGACTTTGATTTAGAGTACGAACGCCCGTTTGCACTCAAACCTGTGGTAATTGGTTTTGACCCTGCCCGCTTTGGCGACAAGGCAAGTGTTGCGGTGTTAAGTGCCCCTATGAAACCTGGCGAAAAGTTTAGGTTACTTGAAGCGGTTGATTTAAGCGGCAACGACTTTGAAGCCATGGCTGCTGAAATAAAGCTACTCACCGAAAAATATAACGTGCAACACATTGGTGTTGATACCACGGGCATTGGTTATGGCGTGTGGGAGATGATCACTAAGTTTTACCCTAATGCTGAGCCCATACATTACAACCCAATTATTAAAAACCAACTGGTTATTAAAGCGATTAACGTAATTAAAAACCGCCGCTTTGAGTTTGACCAGGACGCGGTAAATATTGCCAGTTCGTTTATTAATATTCGCCGCAAAGTGGTTGGCGACCAAATTACCTATGCCACAAACCGCACTGCTACCACGGGCCATGCCGATATTGCGTGGGCCATTATGCACGCTATGAAATTTGAACCACTGGACGGCAATGCCCACAGCCGCCAAACATCTGTAGGAATTGCAGCTTAATGAAACCACGATTACAAGTAAGTAACGGCCATGCGCCTAACTATAACCAACGAACAGCGGTTACCGATTCGTTTAGTTTTGGCGACCCTGAGCCGTGTTTAGATAACCGACTAACGGATTACATTGGTGTGTTTAGTGATAGCAATGGCATTTATGCACCGCCTATCAGTTTGCAAGGTTTGGTAAAGCTGTTGCGCGTGAATGCCCAGCATGGGCCAATACTCTACTTTAAGCGCAACATGATTTTAAAATGGTATAAGCCTAACCCGCTATTGAGCCATCAAGCATTAAGTAAGTTTGCGTTTGATTTACTGTGGAGCGGTAACGCTTATTTTCAAATTATTCGTAACTCATTTGGGCAAGTAATTAAGCTGCGCCATTTGCCTGCACTCACCATGCGTTATACCGATAAGCGCGGTGTATATGCGCAATTAAGTAACCGCAGCCATGAGCCTATTTATTTTAATGCCGGTGAAGTTATACACGTAAAAGAGTATGACCCCGCGCAAGGTATTTACGGCATACCGCAGTATTACGGGGGTATTCAATCAGCCTTATTAAATGAAGATGCCACTTTGTTTAGACGCCGCTATTACAAGAACGGGGCGCACATGGGGTTTATATTCTCAATGGCTGATCCTAATTTAAGCGTTGAAGATGAAACCGCATTAAAAAATGCAATACGCAATTCAAAAGGCGTGGGTAACTTTCAAAGCCTGTATTTTAATTTCCGCAGTAACAAAGCTGACGCTGAAAAGGCGATAAAGATAACGCCTGTGGGTGACATATCAACTAAGGACGAATTTGAGCGAATTAAAAAAATTACCCTTAACGACATGCTCAGTATGCACCGCGCACAAGAAGCACTTAGTGGTCAATCATCTGGCGACAGCCCTGGCTTTGGGGATTTAGATAAAATTACCCGCGCCTATTACAACAATGAAGTTGTACCACTTCAGCTTGATGTTAAAGGCATTAATAACTACCTCCCCGCTGCACAACATATTGAATTTAAAGAGCCTGAGTATTCAGACCTTAACCCAACACCTAAGGAAAGCGCATGAGCTGGATTGACCTAATAGAGTTTATCAAACAATGGGGGCGTTTATTTATGTTGAGCTTTTTAGCCGCAGGCATACAAATGTATTTAAGCAAACGGCAGTTTACGTTTTTTCATTACTTTATGAGTGTATTGATTGCAATATTTGCAGCCTACCTAGCGGCTATGTTTTGCGAGTGGCGGCAATTTGATGAAAGCTTAAAAACCGGTGTAATTGGGGTAACCGCCTACGCGGCCCCGCACATTTTAGAGGGATTCGACACGCTAATAAAAGCGATTAGCAAAGACCCAAAAGCGTTTATTAAATTAATTAGGGGTGGTAAATAATGGGATGGTTTAAAACACTGGTTTCATTCATCACAGACCCAATAGCCGATTTAACCGGCGGTTATGTTGAACGCAAACGCATCGCGGCCGAAATGGCCGCCGATGTGGCACGCGCTGAAAACAACTTTAAAATTGCACAGTTTAATGCCAAAGCAAAACGCTGTATGCAGGCCGAGCAAAACGACGCTGATTATGACCTGCTGGTATTAAAGAACCGCGACAAAACCTTAATGGATGAAGTTATTATTTTATTCTTTTTAGGTTTATTTGTGTGCCATTTTATACCGGCCATGCAACCGTATATGCAAAAAGGTTGGTTGGCTATGGGTTATGATGGTGCACCCTGGTACTTTGAATTTGTGATAGTGGGTATTGCTGTTTCAACGCTTGGGTTAATGCGATTGTTTAGAGCATTTTGGGGTGGTCGGGATAAAAAGAAAAGCGCTAGGGGGAGCTAGCGCTTTTTCTAGGTAATTTAAACACCTTTAAAACTTGTATATAGACTACCAACACCTACGATAAACCCAAGTATTCCAAATATAAAACCCCAAAAGGTTAATTTTTTTTGTTTGGACAATTCTTGTATATTGGATGAATAAAGAACGCTGAGCGAAGCTGCTAATTGTGTTATCGAGTTACTTCTTTCTTCTTTTAACTCTTGTTTAATATTACTAAGCTGTAAGCCAATATTTTCTGGAAGTTCCGCATACGGTTCATTAGTTTGATGTTGAGAAATTAACTTTCTCAAGAGCTCAAATGATCCTGATAACTTCTCATTGTCTCCACTGATAGCATCGGAATGAAGTATTCTCAAACATAAAAGTATAGCCTTTCTATCTTGAGACCAGCGTTCTGCAATATGCAACATATCCTCATAAGTTAAACTAGAATTTATGATACCTGCCTTAATTTGTTCTCTAAAACGTTTTTTCCAATTTTGTTTTGCTGCGTCTACTAGTATAGGCATTAAGATAATTACAGTTGCTAGTGCTAAAATTACCACAGTAAAAAATAATTCATTAAAAATACTCATTAATTTCCTTAATGCCGTGAGTTATCGATTTTAGAAACTAACGTATCAAGTACCATTAAGTCATTCGCCTTTTCCATATACTCATCACTATCTTCATCAAGCAATTTTAGCTCTGCTGTTTCTTGTTCAATCCGATTTTTGAGGGTGCTTTTTATTAATCTAAGTTCTAATTGTGAAAACATAATTATCCTACTTTTTGATTTGGTACACCGATAAAACAAGGGATAGCCATTGAGTCTAACTGATTTAATTTATCTAAGTACAAAGTTACGGGCATGTCATATAGAGGTCTAATAGTAAAATGGTTTTTACCTAGCGATCCCCCATCATCTAGCGACACATGCAGACCTTGCGGCATTTTAGATTTGGCTGGTAACTTCCACCATAGCGTACCAAATTTAGGATTTCTGTAATTAAATAGCGATAAGCCACCCGATTTGCTGTCAACAAAGTCAATATCATTCTTTTTGTAAACTCTTACATCCCAAGTTTGTTCTTCCTCTCTTGGTGGTGTAGTTCGGATATAATCAAACTTAGCTTTTGTTTTACGGCCAAGTCGAAAAAGATCAAATGGCAATGTGACGTAAAATTGGATTGGGGTATGCATAATCAAATTCCTTATGATTGTGTTTTTAATAGTCCCCAATAAAAATACAATAAATAGATAGGAATATCTAGGTATAAAATAATTCAACCATTTACTTAATCAAATTTACTAGACCAATCTATTTCTTTAAGTTTCTCAACTTTTATAGCCACAACTTCGAGTCGCTTAAGTGCCCTTGTTAAATTTGGTGCCGGTACAAAGTTAAGTGTTGCTGCATTGGTTTTGCTAATGCCACGAACCAAGTAATCACTGAGTGCCGCTTTTACATCTTCACTGGTGCTTTTACCAAACGATAAAAGTACATCTAATCGCTCTTGAGTTTGTGAGCCTTTGTGTAAATATCTCATAATTTATTTATCACTTAAATGATAATAAAATAATGATATTGTAATATTAGGTAAATCACCAGCAATTTGATCTTTTAATTGTCATTTAGTGACAAAGGTTGTCACTAAATGACAATGCGATCTTTTTAAAATTGTTCACTGATCCTTTCATTGCACTGGATGGCGATTAATGGTGTGTCACTGTGGTTGTCATTTTGACGCGTTTTTTACACGAAAGCGGAAGGCGAGGAGGAGTGAATTTTTTAGCTTTTTGATTCTCAGCTAATAGTTAAATGGTTATTTGTCATGCAACAAGCCACTGTATATAATGACAGTGTATTTTATTAATGATTGGTGAATATTATGGCGCGGGTTACTTGTCCAAATTGCGAAGCTAAAGCAACTATTACATCACGCGAAAAGCAAAGCGCCCATGTAGTTAATTTATATTGCTCGTGTACTAACACTAAAGAGTGCGGGGCGACGTTCCGGATTACCCAATCGTTTGATCACTTCTTAAACCCGCCTTGTAAGACTACTGCGCAATTAGCGGCATCACTTATTAACAACTTGCCAAAAGAGCAGCAGCTTTTATTAATTGATTATTAAACCCTATTGTTTATATGGTCAATATATTAATCTTCAAAAAGTTTGAAGAGCCCATAAACAACAGCTCCAACGGCAGCGACAGGAGCTGCTGCAGTGATTACTGCACCTACAGCCATACCACCACCAACGGCTCCGCCAATGCTAGCCATTCCTGATGCGATCGCAGCTCCTCCAGCTGTTCCAGCTGTTCCGGCAGTAGCTGCCAATGCAGCTCCAGTTGTTCCTGCCGTAGCAGACATAATTGTTGCAGCTGAACCACCAACAACGGCCGAAGCTGTTGTCCCGGCAACTGCAGTCGTTGTAACAACTCCTACATTTGCAGCAACAGTAGAACCTTTTACGCTATCACTCATAATCATCCCTTTTAGTATATTAATAAGCTTTTTAATATAGTGATAGGAACTGAAAATTACAATAAATATGATAAAAAGCTAGATTAAAAAATAAAATTAATAAACTAGCGCCATTGATAATTCTATATATTAAGCCATTAAATCCAGTGACCACCAATCGTTATCGCTGATTGCTGATGCGCTGTTGTTGCTTACTAAAATTGCTAAATCCCAATCGCCAAGGGTGATAAGACCTTTTTTAGGCTCGCCGTAATGGAACTCACCGAGCTCATTGCGCGTTGCATTAAGGGTTTCGCGCCCGTCTAGCTGGGCATATTGGTAAGCTAGGTCTACAAGCTCGCGGGCTTGTTGCCAGTGATTCTCTGTTACATGCCAGCTTGCCGATTTTTGAGCGAGTGTTTTTGCTCGGTATTCAATAGCGAGGTGCTTGTTGTGTTTTATTTGTGCGGTTTCGTCTAAAACATGAAGTTGACCGTTTTTAATTTGGTAAATTTGGCCGTCTCTGGCGATCCTCTTACCGCTATTTAGATCCTTTTTAACCTCTGTGATCTGTTTTTCATCACACCCCACCATATCAAGTATTAACTCGGCGCTAGAGCCCACGGCTATAGGCGTACAGTTATTACCACTAGACCAAGATAGGTCGGCTGCGCCGACGTTGGTGCTAGCCTTAGCCGCAATTTTCTCTGCTGTACCTTTGAGTTGTCTTGTCCATTCGATAAGGCGGGTTTTTAAGCTGGTTGCATCCGTTACGTTATGCACGTTGTTAAACAAACGTGTAAGCACGGCTTTGTAATCAATGTTGGTTACAACACCTTTAATGCGGCGTACTACTTCGGCGTAGTCGTTGCCCATTGGGGTGTCTTCGTACATTGATTTAAAATTAGCGGCTCGGCCAATACACATACCGCCCTGTAGTTTTACGTAGTCTTTCCAGTTGGCGTTATCTGCCGCGTAGCGAATAGGCTCTATAATTTCGTCTTTAATTGGTTTGCCTTTTGGCATACGGCGAAGCTCTCGCCAAACCGTAACGCTTGGCGAACCTTGAAATTGAAACTGGCGAATGTTCCATGTACTTGCCCATGCTAAAACGGGGTTGGCTTGCTCTTGCAGGTTTTCGCCTGTATCGGCGTCAACGTGATCGGTAAGCATGTAGCCATCAATATTTTTACTGATATATTTAGCAATGTATGCTGCTGCACTACCCTTGCTTTTATCGAGCTTTACAGCGTCAAAGCGTGGGCTAAAAGTACGGTAAAACTTGGTAGGCGCTTTATGGTTTTTAGCCTTAAACTTTTTAGGCTCTCTTTTTTCAGCCTTGGCTTTTTCTGCCTCTTCTTTGTTGCGCTGTATGGCTACTTCGTTGGCTTTCTTTTTAGCAAAGCCCCATTCGCTGCGCTTTTGTTTATAGATTTTAAATAACTTGGTTTTCTCAGTACCTGCACGGTATTTAACGCAGGCTTCTACTGTTTTTATGTGCGTACCATGGGTGTTTATATCTACAAATTTATTGAATACTTTGGCGCGGGTAAGCTCGGGGCCATAACGATCGTAAAGCTCGTTTTTGTCTTCTTGGATAAAGTACCAACGCAAAATTGCGTTGATTTCTTGAAGCTTGTTTTTTGGCATGAATAGCATCATGTGCCAGTGCGGGCACCCGTCAGCATGTGGCTCTACCACACGTACACCAAAGTACTTAAGTTCACGGCGGTTTAATTTAGACCGTGCACGTGCCCATGTGGTAGTTAAATAATTTTGTGCATCTTTAGGGGTTGAACCGTCCCACGTACTTGCATTGGCATGAAAACGCGCAGGGCATGTAATGGTGTAAAACATGGCAACATAGCCCATTTCATCGGCTAGCTCTTCAGTTTCACGTATTCGTAGCATTAACTCATTACGGCGGTTAGCGGGGTTTGCCATGCCGCTTTTTACGGCTTCAATTAAGTTAATCACATCGCCGTCGCTACTTTGTAGCTCCATCATTTCAAGGAACTGTCGGCCGCTGGCTTGAGCAAAGCTAAATTCTCGTTGTGCTTGCTTTGATGAATACGGGCTAATACCACGGCGTTTAGGTTTTTGGTTTTTTTTGTCGTAGTAAAGGTCTTTACCCACTTGGCCAGTGGCTATTTCTAGTAATTCTAAAAACTGTTTACGTAGGGTTTTTAATTGGCGAGCCCACCACTTATCACATTGCAGTTTAAGTAAGGCGATTTCAAAACAGGCTTGCGGTAAGTCGTCTTCGCGCATGTCGTAAAATGGCACGTTTACGCCAAACTGTTTGGCATACCCAGCAACACCTTCGTAGGTAAGGCGTACTATTTTTTCATACGGTAAATGTTGGTTTTGTTCACTTACATCAAGTGCTTTTTCAAGGCACTCTAATGCAAGGGTGCCTGCATGCTTTTTAGTTTTTTCAACACTACTTAGAATATGCCATGGCAATGGCATATTGTGAGTAATACTGAGTAGTACACCAAAACGGGGTTTTAACCGCGCAATGGTACGGCGCATCCATGTATTAGCGCGGAACTGGCTCCCCGCTTTTTTTTCGGTGTAACGATCAATGTATTTACGGGCCATGCGACTTTGCAGCGACACAGGCACCTTTTCTAAGTTGCTGGCAAGGTAATTAAAGTCGTCAATATCAGTAATAGACGAAATTAAGCCCTTAGCTATGCTTGATAGGTTAAGGGCGTCAAGGTCGAGCGGGATTGGGTTAGCCATTACAGTTTAAGCGCCTGCTTTATATCGCTAACCGCTTTGGCTTTTAACTTCACAATGTCTGTTGCATGTATAGCAGGCCAGTTGGGTTCTTGGGTATAGCCGATTAAATTAAACAAAGTTTGTATATCATTAACTTTGTCAGCGCTCCAAAAGCGGCCTGTTCTATGCTCTGGGTTTTTACCCATGTAATCTAAAATCAGTTGGTGCAGTAAACCGCAATCTGAAAAGTCATCACCTGTTGACCACATAACACGGTCTGCCATTACTTCTATCTGACAAAGCCACTCAACGAATGAATCCAACGCAAATATAATATCAGTGCCTAAGTCTTCATCATCAGGGTAATTGGTGCGTAAGTAGTGCCCCCACTGAGAATTAAACGCGGCTGTTGCAGTGCCTAATCGGTCTTGTTTTTCTGGCGATATAACCTCGTGAAAATCAGCGCCAATTACACCTGTTTTTAGGTCAAAAAATACCGCCGCAATTTCAACGACCATTGCGCTTGGGCGATTATCTAAACGAGTTAAATGCACCATTACATTGTTCATGCTGCACCGCCGTCTAATTCAAGTTCAATTAGGTCAAAATCAGCGCCGCGTTGTACTGCGTCGAGCGTTTCGCTTAGGCGGTCGTAAATTGGCGCGTATTCAATGTGGTCAACTGCAATTAATTGCACTACAGGCATTAGGTCTGTAAGGCAGTTTTCACACTCCATCAGCATGGAAACCGTTGGGCGCTTGGCTAAATTTTTGATAGTAAAATTAGCTTGGTCGATAACGTGTTCAACAATGCTTTTAAGTAATTGCTGATTTTTAGATAGATCTTGGTCTTTGATAGGGTTCATTTTTAGTATTCCTTTGGGGTTTTGTTGGTTGTTATTTCACAACGCCAAGCGCTGAAAATATTTCGCGGAACTCGTCGGTTCTATCGCCAAGGTAGGTAATGAAGCAGCCTTTTGGTGCCCCTTTTTTTACATTGCCTTGTGGGTCGTTAAAATGTGTGCGGCCATCAATAAAGCAGCTTAAACCTGCGTTTAATAACTTTTGGCACCATGCTTCTGAACTATTAACAAAGGTGATGTTCATTGCTTCTTTGAAGTTACCTAGCGCAAATTGCTCTAAGTAGTAGTCAATCCAATCGCCGTTGCTGGCTATGTCTTCGGTAATGCAGTGGCCACGATATTTATGGTAGCTCGAGTCGTTACATATTTTTTTAACGCACTTTGGTTTGCAGGCCAATTCACCTTTATTAAATGGGTGATTTAACCAAACCGTTTCGCCTATCCAATTTTGTGTTAATGCATCATCTTCTTTAGTGAAGTAATGCGCAGCTTTTACCGACTTATTGGCAATGGCATTACTTGCAGGATCTAAATCAATAACCGGAAACATCTGGTGCACATACTGTAAAACCTTATCAGGTGTGTAAAACTCAACATTGCCACTGTCTTGATTGATTAGCTGATCGGGAGTCATGGCCGTTCCTTAGTGCGAGCTAACGGTTAGGTGTGAATAGTCTGTGCTTACATTTTCAAGCGGGGCATTTTTCACAAACTTAGCCGGTGCCATTGCATTGGCATCGGTAAATGCTTTAACCAGTGCTTGCAACTGCAAAATAGCTTTGTGAATTTTTATGCGAACTTCACCGCTGTAATCACAAAAATTGTCTTTTTGCTGCATTGGCTGAAGACCCGCAGTAAAGCAAATAATTGCTCGTTCATTGTCGGTTAGCACACGGTTATAAACATGTTCAGGGGTATGACGGTCGGTGCCCATCAATGCTTTTATTTCAGCAAGCCCTTTTGGTATGTGTCGCCCTTCTACTGCTTTTAGTGGTGCTGGTTGTTCGTTTTCGGTTTGTTTAACTAATGCATTTGCCATGGTTTGCTCCTAGTTATTTACGTTTTTTTGGTGCTGTGTTCTAAACGCTATAAGTTCGTTTATGCGGTAATAGTTGCTTTTGCCAAACTGAACCGGCTTTGGAAAACCATCTAGCTTATTGAGTTTCCAAAACTTAGCGTGTGCACAACCCATTACTTCCATGGCTTCACGAGTATTTACTAGGCGGTCTTTTTGTTCTTCAAGCTCAGCGCGCAGCTGGTTGTTTTCTTGCAGTAACGCAAACAACACCGCTTTTGCCTCTGGGTGAATATCTAATAAGATAATTTTTTGTTCTGTGCTCATGCTGCGTCGTCCTTGTTTGCTTTTTGGTGATCGGCCAGTAAATCGTTTACCGATACTTCACCGTTAGTAAGTTCAGAAATACGCGGGATGTATTTCGCTGGGGCTTGGCCGAATTTATTCATCCAATCCCATACAGAAGCCTGTTTTACACCTAAGGCGTTGCCTAATTTGGTTTGCCCACCATAGATTTTTACAGCTTTAGTGATGTTATTCATAGAGAAACACCTTAAATTACAGTTTGTAGCTGTATTAAAGTACAGTTTGCGGGTGGTTGTCAATACCCTTTTTAACTGTAAAATAGTTAAAAGCTGTAATTTAACTGTATTTTAAAATCTTAAATATGTTGATTTAAATGATAAAGGACTACTCATGAGCATCGGAAATAGAATAAAAGAAAGGCGCAAAGAGCTTAAACTTACCCAAGTTAAGTTGTCAGAAATGATAGGTATTGCACAACAGTCACTACAAAAAATCGAAAATGGAACTACTAAGAATCCACGTAATATTCAGGCATTAGCTAAAGCTTTAGAGTGTCCCCCCGAGTTTTTACAGTTTGGCATTGGTGACAGTAAAGACATCCACAGCAATGTATCACCAGGGCCAACAATTAAAGCCACCGCCCCACTAATTAGCTGGGTGCAAGCAGGTGCTTGGTCTGAAATAACTGAAATTAAAGCCTATGATGCAGAGCGTTTTATGTGCCCTGTTAATTGCAGTGATCTTACGTTTGTATTAAAAGTGCAAGGCATTAGCATGGAGCCAAAGTTTGATGAGGGTGATTTAATATTTGTAGACCCTGAAGCCGAATGTATCCACGGTTCGTACGTAGTAGCCCGCCTAGACGACGATAACCAAGCCACATTTAAACAGCTAATAATCGAAGGTGGCCACAAGTTCCTAAAAGCCGCTAACCCCAATTGGCCAGAGCAATTAATACCGATTAATGGTAATTGCACGTTGGTGGGGAAAGTTATTTTTACTGGTAAGTCACTTTAAGTATAAATGTAATAAAGCCCGCTAAGCGCGGGCTATTTTAATCTAGCGAATATTTGAAATGATTGAGAATAAATAGTCTTGCAAGATATTACTACACTCTATACTTCCTGATTGAGTTACTTTAGTAATAACTTTTTTGCCATTAACGTAACAAGACAGCTTACAAGATTTTAGCAACAGATTTCCCCCATTAAACTTTGCTTTGAGCACATCTAATGCATTAGACCTAGATTTAATTTTTACCTCTCCAGTACTTTTATCATCAAATACCAGATCGATAGCTGATATTTCATTTATTGTAACTTGTGTTGTAACTTCTGAAGTTAAAATTTCATCAATAAAATTAAGAATATTAATTGTTAAATTAGAGATATAAATTGGCTTTGCCAAGGTTTCCTCTAGTTTATCGATAAAGCTTCGAAGAGACCTAGGGGGGCACTTTAAACATACAAGATATATATCAGAATTAAGCTTATACAAAACAAAGTCAAAAATAGTAATGCTTAATGATTCGCTTTCTATAAGTTCTCCATTTGGCAGTCTAAATGACTGTTTATTTATTTGCTTTTCATAATATGATGCTTCAACTTTACAATCATCCTGCTCTAAAACATCAAAACCATATTCTACGGAATCACTTATAGGATATCGCAACATTGAGTTTACTATTTCTTGAGGCGTTATTCTGCAAGTAAGGTTAATCCATTTACTCTTCATAATCTTACTCCAAAATAGAAGAGAGAGCTCGATGAGCAGCTTCTTCTATAGCCCTATTAATTTTCCTTTCCTGCATAGATGTTAAGGCTTTGCGGGTTTTAGAATGTTTTCCGTCGGAAACATAACCGTAGTAGCCCTTCGCAAGGTATGAAAATTCATCTTTACCTTCAGGGTTTGAAAACTGAACTTCAAATTCATAAATATCTTCATCTACAGTTCCTTCAGCTTTAGCTCTCCATATGACTTTAGATAGGTAGAAACCGTCAGAATAAAACGTTACTAAGACATCTGACTTTAAAACATTTTGCCCTTTAAGAGATGCTTTTGTAATGTGGGTTCCAAGAGCAACACTACTTGAGTCATCTTGGTTGTCATCTTCATCATTTTTAGGGTGATATACAAAAACATCAGTTACATCCTTTAAAACATAACCTTCAATGTCATGAATGAGTTTTTGGAAAAAATCAGTTATCTTATGGTGATCTGTTATTGTAGATAAGTTAACGTTATCAGTTGGTAATTCTTCACCTACTTCAAGACCTATTTTATCGATTAATAACGCTTTCCATTCATCTACTGTCTTATTCTGTGGGTGTCTAATTACAACGCCTTCATCATTTTGTTCAATTAAAATGTTAGCTTCTTTGGTTGTAACTTGCTTGAACTCAGAATTATTATAATTGTAATCTTGATATATTACTTTGATATTGTAGCTGTCATCCTCATTCAGTTTCTCAACACTACACTCAGCACCAAAACTATTTACATCTTTAACTAATAGCTCTATAGCAGCCTCAATATCCTCGCTGTCTAATACTTTAGTAATTGTAGTACTGGTATTTTTCTCTTTTCGTGTATTTTTACCTAAAATATCCGATAGACGTTTATAGTCGTAATAGCCATGTGTAAAAGTCGAGAAGTAACTTGCTAAAGTTTCCCTTTTAGTCGATGGTGATGCGATAATTCCTCTAGACAAAAATAGTGATTTCAATTCAGGGTTAGTTACTTTTGACTGATTAATAGCATCAAACATAGCCTTATCACTTACACTGTACAAACTACCCTTCATCTTTTTTATCTCCATTTCGCCAGCCTACATCGATATCACTTACTCTTTCCTTAATCTGAGTGACCAGTGTAAAATTATTCTTGATTTCTTGTAATCTTTGATACTTGTAACTATCAAATCCCCATGCAGAAGCGTACTTTTCAATTGCATTATTAAATCTTGTCGTAATATCGTTACTTTTATCTGGATGAAGACATCTAATTCTAATAATGGAGTCACTATCTAACATTTGATTTTTTGACAATGTATCTAGCAAATAAACAAATTCATCAACTGTTTCGCCTCTACCATTATAGTAGACTACGAATCCAGCGCCATATTGTTCATCTCCATCATTAATAACTTTATCATGCCCGATAATCATAAATGGGGAACTGATCATTTCTAATGATGCTGCTCGGTCATATTTACTATAATTAGTTTTGTGTAAGTATAAATCGGGATAATAAAACCAATGCCGCTTTTGTTTCAAAAATGGAAATTTCTGTTCTGATATTAAGTATGCTAGGTCTGTTTTCAAAGTGTACAAATATGAAATCATCATAGGCTCAACAATATGAAGCAATTGATTTTTTTTAATTGGTAATGAGGCGGGATCAATTATTTGTCTTTTTTCATGTTTTTCTTTTAGAAAAAAAGTCTCATAAAAATTTTTGTCGTAGGTACCCTGATGATTGTAAACAAAAAGCATTCCTCTTATTTCAGTAGGTTCTTCATGATTACCATATCTTTCTTTCCAAATAGGGCTAAATTTAGCGCAATCGATCGTTTTTGCTAAAGATTTTAGAGCAGTTCTTACTGAGGCTACTGTAATACTATTTGTCGCATAACTTTTTAAGTCTGTGTTAAGTAAGATTCTTTTCTTTGTATATGGATCTAAGTAATGAAAAACAATATCGACTGGGTGTGTATGATTATCTTTGTTTGAATGTTCTTTAGCCTTCACGCACTCGAAATTAACATTACATAAATCCACACTCTCCCATTTAAGAAACGAAAAAATTTTATTTGAAACATCTTCTGCCATCTTTGCTATATTTTCAGTTTCGCTCACCCGTAACTCCCTATATTGTGGTAAGTATATTTAAAATGCTAGTCATACGGTATAAGGATAGTTATCATGGAAGTGAATAAGGTTTTATTATTTTTATTCAAATACCTATCAAAATACTTGAGCTACACATTCATCTTAGGTTAACTTTCAAACGAAATTTATACAATGTGGTTATTTATACAGGTAAGACAGTTGCATCTAATCCTAGATGTAAATCTGTTAGTGTAATTTTAATTGATATTATTAAAATTAAAGGGCTAACCTAATAGGATTATTATCTGGCGAAGGATTCATGAAAAATAAAAAAATTAAATTAAAACAATTAAAAAGCTCTTATAATGTTTTGGCTAGCGATATGTTTTATAAAGCTATTCTGGATATGTTACTAGAAGGTGCCCAGACAACTAATCTTAGATACACAGAACGAGACACAACAAAATTCACAAAGATAGCAAAGATATTATTCGGTGAAAAATATCAATCCGATTATTTCAAAGTTAGTACCTTCCCTGCCAATAATCGTATTTATCTACCTGGTGGAATATTTTATCGCTCAAGAAAAGTTAATTCAGATAAAGTTGATTATTTATATGATGACTTTTGGGAGGCCCCACCCCAATATGTAACTAAAGGACGCTTGAACAAACAAAAAGAAAGTATGTTATACCTAGCAGCAAAGACTCCAGAGACCGCTATAAAGGAGTCGAGAGTTTGTATTGGTGATACTTACATATTGATGCTCTATAAAGCTGTAAGTGAGATTGAGGTTGGTGAAATCGGTTGGGACTTCAATAATGAGGCTGTAGCATTTATGAGTACTCATTTTAAAAAGTGTGGCGATGTTGCCTATAATATTTCTGAACGTTTGGCAAAAGAAGTTTATCAATTTGAAAATGATGGGTGGAGCTATCCTTCGGTCATTCATGAATCAGGTGAGAATATATGTTTGAATTTGGAAGCAAAAGCAAAACTAGAACTTGTCGGAGCCTTCCTACTTGAACAAGGGATGGAAGAGCCTCAAAAGCTAGCTATTTTTGATATAACAAATAAGAACAAAATAAAAATACTGAATGATTGGGATTCACCGAATAGTAACGCACGTAAATTAAATGAATCATTTGATTTACTAATAGAAAAGGCACGAAAAGAAAATGAAGCTCTACTATCCACATATGCAAAAGCAAACAACCAACATACCACCTATAAAGCAGTCATTTTGCCAACTGAATAAACCCACTGAAATATCAATAAAGATATTTCAGTGGTAAATCTACTAAACCTGCTATTTAATTACAAGCTCCTCCACTTTTAATTATGTTGAAAATTCCTCAATACTTTCAATTAGTTACACTCTAAGCCGTGCACCAAAAGTTTCTCATTAAAATAGCTTCAAAAAAGGCTCTCCTTTCACAATAACTTTTGTTATATCTAATTTGTTAAGCTCCTTGGAGCTCATATTGAATAAATTAGCTTCAACTAAAAATACCGCTCTTTGGTTTTGCTTATCAACACTCAAAACTATAACTTTTGCGAATGTATTAGCTTTTTCAGATCGAACAAGCGCTTCACCTTCTACGTCACCAAATACAGTAAAGTTAGTATTGTTTTTTGAGCTTGATAAAAGCTCAATACCTTGCTTTATATCTTTCTTTTTTATCGCAAATGCATGAAAGTCGTTGTCATTTTTACCAAACGAAACAACCACTGACTCACCCGAACCAGGCAACATATTAAAAGAATCGACACTTATATAAAGTATCTTCTGCTGAAAATCATAAACATGAGAATAAATTATCAATGCTACAAGTATTATAGAGAAAAATATTTTCATGGGAATAAGCTCTTTTTAGCCTAGGACTAGATTATTGCACATAGGAAAATAAGCATAAAAAAAGCCCGTACTAAACGAGCTCACAGCTTTGTTTTTTAGTTCTAGCTAAATATGCCTTTTGCTTAATGGCGTTTATTCTATTGAGTACTGAATCGGGTATTTTTTTAACATTTCCCACTCTTATATCTTCATCTAATAAACGTAAAAATTGCAATGTGGTTTGCACTGTTCCATCTTCCTATTTTATTAGTCCAATAATAGCTGGTAAGCACGGAATAAACAGTAGGATATTGGCAATTATTAAATATTTAACTTCACTGCCACTTTTCTCGTTTGTATCAGTAAATAGTTCGTAAGCTTTTTCTAACCAGTGGAATGGCCTATTTTCTTCTGACGCTCTAAACTTTGGGTGCTTTTCCATTCGAGCTTGTTGTACAGTACGCCTTTCATTTATATAGGGCTCTAATGTTTCCCATATATAAATAACAGTTGAACCACGGTTGTCTTGAATTATACCTTTGTCGTAAAATCCTTTAAAAATACCTTCGCATAGATGCTCTAGCTCATTGAGATTTTCTAATACCGGTCTCATTTCTTCTATCTTTGCGCTATTTCTGGCAAGGTAAATTAGTGCATCGTGTTTTTGGCTTTCGTTATCTTTAAGGAAATCTTTTACGTATATGTACTCAGGGCCTATTTTCCCCTTTCCCTGATGAATTACATCAATAGTGTTTTTTTCACGAGTTCTTATGTTGTGGTTTGATACTGTATAATAAGCAGATGAAAGTGCGATTGTTGCCGATAACAGCACAGCCATAGCAGATGCTAATGGGAAATATGCTTTCGTTACTATTGCTGGCACACCAACATAAACTATGCTGCATACAAGAACGCCAGCTAAAAAGCTGGCGTTAATAAGTAGTATTTTTTGTCTCATTGTTAACCTAAGAAGTCTAGACCTTGATCATCACCCATTGCTATATGTTTAATCATATTTACTCCTAGTATATCTACTTTATAAAACTAATTAACCAAGCCTGTGTCTTACTCTTTTCGCACAAACATGTATATGAACTAAGTCCGGCAAATGTTGCTTCATGCTGTTCTTTAGCTCCCACTTACCGCACAAATATTTATTTATGTACACTAATATAATAAAGCTATTGACGTTCATGTCAACTTTTATGTATGTACAAATATACTTATCTACGTACGCATATCTTTATATAGGACTCATTTCTTTTGTAGCTCAACAATTATAGCTTTATCTATTAACTGGCAATAAAGCTCGTACCCATCCGCCTGTTCTTTAATCCAATCGTGTTTATTGTATATGGCCATTACTCCGCGCATTGTGTGGCCTAACATTTTTTCGGTTACGTGTGGTGCAATCCCATTCTCGCTTAGTAATGTAGATATTGAGCGACGGGCATCATGTGGTAAAAACTTAGGCATTTTATACTTAGTAAACAAGTGGTCCCACATTCTACAGCAATAACGATTAATGCTATGGGTAGTCATTGGTTTATGCGGGTTACTGCCAGGTATTAAATAACCGTTACGGCCATACACCATAGCAAGAGTATCTAAGATGTTTTTTACCTTGATTGATATTGGCCGGCGGATTGCTTTATTTGTTTTGGAGTTTTCTGGCGGTACCGTCCAAATGTTATTATCAAAGTCAAAATGTTCCCACTTGGCTAAACGAACCTCTGATTGCCTTGCGCCTGTTATATAAATTAGTTGTAGGCATGCTTTAGTTGCGGGTGTGGCTTTTGAGCTTTCTATTTGAATCCATAATTTTGCAATTTCATCAAAACGCATTACTCGCTGCCCTACTGATGCTTGCTCTCCTACATCATTTATATTTAGAGTTAGTACGGGGTTAAATGGTTTTACTTCACCACGCTTTTCAGCCCAGCCAATAATCGACTTGATACGTACCAATATAGTACCGGCGGTTTTAGAGCTACCTAATTTTTTCACATCATCAAAGTAACTGATCCAATCCTTAATGGTCATTAAATCAAGTGGCGTATTTTTATCATTTAAAATTGGCACAATCCATTTGCTAACTTGGTTTGTGTATAAAGCTTGTGTTTTTTCTTTTAGGTCAGGTACTTTTTTAGCTAACCACTTTGCTGCAATATCTGCCATTGTGGGCAAGCCCTTGGCATTGTTTCGCATGAGTTTAAGCTCGAGGCGTGGGTCTTTGTCTTGGCTTATCCAGTTTTGAAAGTGAGGTATGTAGTCTTGCGCTTCTTTTATGCTGAGCCCTGGATAACGACCAAGCGATATTATCACTTGTTTACCAGCTACACGACAACGATACTGCCATGTGATTACGCCTTTAGCTGACACCCTTACACTTAAACTATCTCTATGCGATAATACGCAGGGTGTTTGATTTTTACCTAGCAGCTTTCTTAATTTAGTGTCACTGATTGCCATTTAATATTTTATACACACTTAGCGAAAATTTTATACACTATTTTATACACACAATGCAGATATTACAACGCACTCGAAAATATAACAACAAACATAAAACAAAGTAAAACCTGCATAAATAAAGGGCCAAGAGAGAGAATGAGCGAACCAACATACTACGAAAACCAAGCAACAATCTACTGGCACGACTACGAAACTTGGGGGGCAAGCCCGCAAAAGGATAAGCCGAGTCAGTTTGCCGGTGTACGCACCGATCTTGATTTAAATATTATTGGCGAGCCGCTTATTGAGTACTGTAAGCCACAAGCGGATTATTTACCCCATCCTGAAGCGTGTTTAATTACCGGTATTACCCCACAAGTGGCGATGCAAAAAGGCTTAGTTGAGGCTGAATTTATTGCTAAAATTCATGCAGAATTTAGCGTACCCAATACCTGTGTGGCTGGTTATAACAGTATTCGCTTTGATGATGAAGTAAGCCGATATAGCTTTTATCGTAACTTTTACGACCCGTACGAACGTGAATATAAAAACAATAACAGTCGTTGGGATATTATAGATTTAGTGCGTGCCTGCTATGCACTGCGCCCAGAGGGCATTGAGTGGCCATTAAAAGAAGATGGCAGCCCAAGCTTTAAGCTTGAGCATTTAACCGTCGCTAATGGTATTGAACATGCCGCTGCGCACGACGCATTAAGTGATGTAACGGCCACTATTGCACTGGCAAGGCTAATTAAAGAGAAGCAGCCTAAACTGTACCAATTCTTTTTTAGTCTTCGCGGTAAAAAAGCACTCGCTGAAATGGTTGATGTGTTTAATATGACCCCATTAGTGCACACCTCTTCTCGTATTCCAGCGACCCAAGGCTGTACTACCTGGGTGGCACCAATGAGTTTTCACCCGGTAAATAAAAACGCAGTTATTTGTTTTGATTTAACCCAAAACCCGCAGGTATTACTTGATTTAAATGTGGAAGAATTACGTAAACGCTTATACACCAAACGTATAGATTTAGCGGATGATGATTTACCGGTAGGTTTAAAATTAGTGCATTTAAACAAGTGCCCTATTTTAGCACCTGCTAAAACGCTACTGCCTGAAAACGCTGCTCGCTTGGGTATTGACCGAGAGCAATGCTTGACTAATTTAGCCATTTTAAAAGCCAATACCGAGCTACGTGATAAAGTCACTGAGGTATTTAATGAGCAAGGCGATTATAGCGCGACCACGAACGTGGATTACTTATTATATGATGGCTTTACTAGCCATGCTGATAAAGCTAAATTTGCGATTATTCGTGATGCAAAGCCTGAAGACTTAGCAAGCCTAAAGCTTGAATTTGAAGATCCTAAATTTAATACTTTGCTGTTTAGATACCGCGCCCGTAACTGGCCACAAACGCTAAACCAGCAAGAGCTTGATCAATGGCGTCAATATTGCCAAAGCAAGTTAATGCATAGCGAAGATCAGCCATCAATCAGCGCACAAGATTTTATGATCACCCTTGAAAACTTAGCGCATGAACATGATGACAGCGAAAAAAATCTAACAATTTTAAAAGCCTTATATAACTACGCGCAAAGCATGTAATTTACTGTAGTTTATATAACGCATAAAAAACGCGACCCTTTAGCAAAAAAGTGTCGCGTTTTTTGTTATTAGGTAAAAACCAAAAAGCTATCTCAACAAAAGAGGTAAATGAGAAAACATAAAACCAACATTCTTTTTATGTTTATCACTTCCTCTAAAAGCGCAGCGTATCTTATCCTCTTTGTGAATAATGTACTTTTACCAATTACATTACTTTTTATGCATTGCTTCGATACGCGCTAATAAGCTTGAAGTGTCGTATCGTCCGCCGCCAAGAGCCTGGACATCGGCGTAGTATTGATCGACCGTTGCAGTCATTGGCAGCGTTGCACCATTATTTTTAGCTTCATCAAGGGCAATGCCTAAATCTTTGCGCATCCAATCTACAGCAAAGCCAAATTCGTACTCACCTGCCCACATTGTTTTGTAACGGTTTTCCATTTGCCACGAACCAGCAGCGCCTTTAGAAATGGTTTCTATTACTTTTTCGCCATCAAGCCCCGCTTGTTTGGCAAAATGTAAGCCCTCAGCTAACCCTTGCACTACACCTGCAATACAAATTTGGTTAACCATTTTACATAATTGCCCTGAGCCCGCCTCGCCTAAAAGCTGACTAAAACGGCTAAATGCCGCCATGATAGGTTGTGCTTTAGCAAATACGGCTTCGTTGCCACCCGCCATCACGGTTAACACCCCATTTTCAGCGCCAGCTTGACCGCCCGATACCGGCGCATCAATAAAGTCGATATGCTGTAAAGCCGCTTTTGCCGCTACTTCACGTGCCACTTCTGCTGAGGTAGTTGTGTGGTCAATTAAAATTGTGTTTTCGTGCATACCTGCTAGCACACCGTCATTGCCGTATACCACTGACCGTAAGTCGTCGTCATTGCCAACACACATAAATACTATATCGGCACCACTTGCAGCTTCACGCGGGGTAGGTGCAAAACTGCCGTTAAAATCTTCAACCCATTTTTGTGCTTTAGCTGCTGTGCGGTTATAAACACATACGCTGTGCCCCGATTTTGCTAGATGCCCTGCCATTGGGTAACCCATTACGCCTAAACCTATAAATGCAATTTTAACTGACATAAAAATGACCTATTTAACTGATAACTTAGAAACATAAGCTCGATTATGTCAATCGGCCGCTAAAAAAGCGAATGAAAGTCTTTTAAAATTTCCCGCATAAGGAAATTAGGTAGGTAACCTATGGATAGCATTTATCAATTTAACGCACAACTTTGTAATAACAGTGATTTTCCTTTGAGCCAGTTAAAAGGAAAAACGGTTCTTATTGTAAATACAGCAAGCAAATGTCATTTTTCGGCGCAATTATGTGCGCTTGAAAAGCTATACCAACAATACAAAAGCGATGGGTTTACTATTTTAGCCTTTCCATGCAATCAGTTTGATAAAAACGAACCATTAGAGGGCATGGCAATAAAAGACTACTATCAAAAACACTTTGCAATTAATTTTGAAGTCTTTGATAAGGTTATGGTGAATGGCCCAGATACACACCCCTTGTTTAGTTATTTAAAATCACATACGCGTGGAATTGCACAAAACCGTGCCATAAAGTGGAACTTCACTAAGTTTTTAATTAATGCTCAAGGACAACTAATTGCGCGCTATGCGCCGCGCACTAAACCAGAGTCATTACACAGCGTAATAACAAGCAGTTTAGGGTCAACGCCGATTATAAAAACAGCAAACACTCGTTTTGGTTAGGCATCTATAATAAAAATGGTTTATGGTAGGTGTAACTAGGCTTGGTTTTCACTTAGCCCACTAAGTTAGTAGGATAGTAATAAATGAAAATTGCTTTTTTTAGTGCTCAAAAATACGAGCGGCCTTTTTTTGAACAAAGCTTAACTGGCTTTTCTAACATCGCTATTACCTATTTTGAGCAAAGTTTATCGGCGCACACTGCGGTTTTAGCTAAAGAATTTGATGCGGTATGCGTATTTGTAAACGATTCGGTAGATAAAGCGGTTATTGAGCAACTGGCTATATTTGGGGTTAACACCATTTTACTGCGCTGTGCGGGTTTTAATAATGTAGATTTAGCCGCTGCTAAACAGCATGGTATGCGTGTTCTGCGCGTTCCGGCTTACAGCCCTGAGGCAGTCGCAGAGCATTGTATTGCACTTATGCTTACGCTTAGCCGTAAAACCCATAAAGCTTATAACCGCGTACGTGAAGACAATTTTGACTTAAACGGCTTACTTGGCTTTAACTTACATAATAAAACGGTGGGTATTATTGGCTGCGGTAAAATTGGCCAAGCATTGTGTAATATATTAACCGGTTTCGGCGCTCACATTTTAGTGTGCGATCCTAATGCACAAGGTGGTAATTACACAATTACTGATTTAAACACCTTGCTTACACAAAGCGATATCATTTCTTTGCATTGCCCGTTAAACGAGCACACCCATCATTTAATTGACGATGACGCATTTGCAGCGATGAAAACAGGAGTTATGCTAATAAACACCTCGCGCGGTGCATTGGTTAATAGTAAAGCGTGTATTAAGGCACTTAAATCACAAAAACTAGGTTATTTAGGGCTTGATGTGTACGAGCAAGAATCAGAGCTGTTTTTTAAAAACCACAGCGACGATATAAACCAAGACGATATTTTCTCTCGCTTGGTAAGCTTTAAAAATGTATTGATCACCGGCCATCAAGGCTTTTTTACTCAAGAAGCGCTTACAGAAATTGCCAATATCACCTTACAAAATGCATTTGAGGTTACTCAAGGAAATAGCTTAACAAACGAAGTGCTATAGCGCGGCTAAACAAAAAGCAAAAAAGCGAACAAAATATAGTGTTCGCTTTTTTTGTTATCAATAACACATGAGTTGTTGTTGTATTCTAGCCAAACGCAACGTTTGCAAATACTAAGGTCATTAGTACTGGGCAGACAAAACGAATGTACAGAGCAAACCAATAATGTGCACCAGAACTTGCTTGATGAAGCTTATTACCACGCTGCCATAACCAGCCCACTGTAATAAAATAAAACAGTCCCATCAACGGGAGTTGGTATTGGGTAAATACCATAATAACCAAACCAAATAGCCAATCAAAATTAACAATAATAGTACTGGCACAAACAAATACAATGGCGCTAACGGCCCATGTAGCTTTGGTTCTATCTACGCTGTGGTTTTCTACTAAAAAAGCCACAGGAATTTCAGTCGATGAAATGGTTGATGTAACTGAAGCAATCGACATCAATACAAAAAATAGTAAGCCAACCAATAAACCAATTTCACCCATGGTGCCAAATAACTCAGGTAATATGGCAAAAATAAGCTGCCCTTCACCAATTAGCTTGCCGTTGCTAAATACTTCAACGCCATTGAACTGCGCCACATATATAGCCGGTATAATTAATAGTCCAGCTAAAAATGCCACGCTGGTGTCGAGTAACGCAACACTTGCAGTCAATTTTGGTAAGTTAGCACCAGGCTTTAAATAAGAGCCATAAATCATCATACAGCCCACACCCAGTGATAATGAGAAAAACGCTTGCCCCATTGCGGCAATAATTAAATCGGGGTCGAGTATTTTACTAAAGTCAGGCACTAAATAGGCCGCAAACCCTTCGCTGGCACCCTCTAAGGTAGCAATGTAAGCAATTAGGCCAACGAGTAAAACAAGTAATAATGGCATTAAACGGCGCGACCAGGTTTCAATTCCTGATTTAACACCTTTTAAAATAATGCTGGCGGTTAAAATAAGCATCAGCGGCGTAAATATAAAATTACGTAGCATAGAGTCGCTATGTAAAAACTCACTTAAGCTCTGTAAGCCTAGAAAGGTGGTTATAGGCTCTATGGCGTAAGAAAGCATCCAACCTGCCACTATTGAATAAAAGCTTAACATGACAATTGCGCCAGCTAAGCCTATATAACCTGCAGCAGCGCCAACTTTAGGCGCATGGTCTTGCCATGCTTGGCCTAAGGCTTTAACCGGATTAGCTTGGGCTTTGTAGCCTAAATACAGCTCGGTGTATAACGCGGGAAGCGCTAGCAAAAAAATAACAATAAAGTACACCAATAAAAATGCGCCGCCACCATGGTTAGCAGCCTGTGTAGGAAAACCCCATATATTGCCTAAACCTACCGCAGCACCGGCTGCTGCCAATACAAAACCAAGTCGACTTTGAAAACCATCACGCACTTGTGTCATACACCTACAAATCTGTTATTATTTTATCGAATGTGAATTAAACCATATTTAAGGGCGACTGAGTAATAAAAATGTACTTAGCGCGCATAACAGCAAACAACCGCTCACAAACTATCCAGCTTATAACGATAACTATGTAATCGGTATTCACTTTTAACGAGCAATAATGAGTTCAGCTTACTTCGACAATCAGTTATTACACACCCCGCTTGCTGAGAATAATAACCACACCATTTTATTATTTGATGCCAGCCAATTGCAGGTTGATGAGCTAACACTTACACAGTTTTTAAGCCCGTTTGAATTAAGTGTCATCGCGCGTCGTAAAACGCCTCAAGCAAAACAAGAATATGTAGCAACGCGGCTGTTACTAAAATATTTAGTCAAAAGTGTATTACCTAGCAGCAGTAATATAACGCTTGATAAAATCAGCTCTGAATTTAATCAACAAACCAGTAAGCTTGAGCTAAATATAAATAACAACCAGGTGTATAGTTGCTGTGTGTCACACTCTCATGGTTTGGTAGGCGTGGCGCTAAATATTGATCATTCGCTATTTGGTTTTGATATAGAAAAAATCAGTTTAAAACGGCCATTTGAAAAACTCGCAAAGCACTTTTATGATGCTGCAGAAGTGGCACTTATAACTAAGCAACCATGCACAGCTGCTAAAGCGGCGACATTTTTTAGGCTTTGGACATTAAAAGAGGCATTAGCAAAAGCAACCAGCCGCCCTATTGCCCAGCTATTAAGCCCTAATGTATTTTGTGAGCTTGGCAACAGGCAACTAAGTGCAACCAGCACCACATTAACAAATGATGTAAACGAGCAGTTTGATATAAGCGTTGTGGCAAAAAAAAGCACCGACTGGCGGTGCTCATTCATCTCATTTTCAGCGTTAAGCAGCAAGCTCGCCTTCAAGTAGTCGGCTATGAATAGCTTGAACCACAGCATCAGATTCACTTTGCTCAACTAAAAAGCACAGGTTATGTTTACTCGCACCATGGCAAATAAGACGAATGTTAAATTCGCTCAACACCTGCATTAAATTCATTTCGTGTTGACGCAATACAATTTCAGACCCAATAAGTGCTACTAGGGTTAAATTGTTCTCAACCGATACATGGCAAAATTCAGCAAGTTTATCTAAGCATTCTTGATCTAGCTCTGGGCGTGATGCATTAGGCGCATTATCAAGGGTAATTGCTACACTAATTTCAGAGGTGGTAACCAAATCTACCGAAATATTACATTCACTTAAAATAGTAAAAATACGCGCTAAAAAACCACTCGCTAATAGCATTTCAGGGCTTTTTAAGGTCAGTAATATTTGGTTTTTACGTTGCGTGACCGCACGAATACCAGGTAACTGCGATTTTTCACGTTCAATCCAAGTGCCCCCACGCTCTGGCTCTGTGCTTGAGCCAACAAACACATTTATATGGCTGCGACTGGCTGGCAAAATTGTAGCTGGATGCAGCACTTTAGCGCCAAAAGTGGCCATTTCTGCCGCTTCATCAAAGCTTAAACGCGCAATAGGTGTGGCTTTTACACACAAACGCGGATCGGTGCTAAAAATCCCCACTACGTCGGTCCAAATATGCACACTTTTAGCGTTAATTGCTTCAGCTAACAAGGCGGCACTGTAATCAGAGCCACCGCGACCCAGTGTGGTGGTTACATTGTTTTCATCGCTGCCAATAAAGCCCTGAGTAACAATTACATTGTTATCTAGTAAAGGAATTAAATGCTCTTTAGCTGCAAGCGCTGTGGCGGTTACATTAGGGGTGGCTTTACCAAATTGGCTATCGGTTTTAAGCACCTGGCGAACATCAAAACGCTGCGAATTTAAGCCCTTTAAGCGCAATACTTGAGTAAATAAATACGACGATAAACGCTCGCCAAAGCTGAGTAACTCATCGTGTTGCTGCTCTGTTGTCAGTATTTGATGTGCCAGTGTTTGGAAGTCATCGAGGGTGTTATTAAAACCAAGCGCTAAATCATCATCTAGGGTCAGATCAGTTAAAATTGCCTGCTGAATAGCAAGTACACCGTCAACATGCTGCTGACGTTCAGCGGCATCAATATCGGCTTTGCAAAGTGCCACCAAGTGATTAGTTACACCGGCGCTGGCGCTCACTGCAACAATTCGAACGCTGCTATCGTTTACAATGATTTCGCTACAACGGCTCATCGCCTCAAAGTTAGCAACGCTGGTGCCACCAAATTTGGCAACAATGTAATCTGATTTTGTGCACTGTGAACTTTGTGGCACTGATTGGGTAGTCATTTCGTCTCCTTTCGCGGCATCCAAACCGCAATAAAACAAGAAGAACTTGGCAGGAAATAAAGATAAGAAAAATCTACTGCCAGAAGCTCTCCACCTAAATTGGTGACAGTTTTGAGGATTCAGCCCCATAAACCGAAAAACAATGGTAACGACCCATTATTTTCCTCGGCGAGTACTTCCCTCCTTAATGGTCGCAGGCTGTCGTTGCCTCACATTAAGTACCTAAGTATCGCACCTCTTCTGAATGTATTATTAACCTGTGGCTAATAAAACAAAACCGCACTAAGAGTGCGGCTTTGAAAGTTATCGTTTAGACGTCTAGCTGTCAAGTCGTTTTATTATAAAATCAAATAAAACTACCCATAAAGTAAGAGCCAGCATAACCAAAGGTGTAACACACTAACAAATACAACGACAAACGAAGGTAACTTGCAAAAGTAAGTTCTTTAACCTTACTCATAGCAATAATACCAGCCGCCGAACCAATGATCAGCATTGAACCACCCACACCGGTTGCATACGTAAACGACAACCAATGCTGTTGACTCATTACAATGTCGGCTTTTAGTAACGCAGCCGTTAGTGGCACGTTATCAACACCGGCCGATAAAATACCCATTAAGTAGTTTGCGTACTCTGGCGCCATCACTGTATACAGGTTTGTAAATTGGCTTAGCACGCCGACTTCTTTTAATGCGCCAACAAGTAATAACACACCTACGAAAAACAGTAAGGTGTCGTACTCTATGTCACGTATAAAGTCGATCATATCTTTATTGATGTCTTTTTTGCGCATTAAAAATTGCGCGACTAAAAACATAATAGACAGGCCGAGTAAAAAGGTAAGTAACGGCGGCACACTATATAAAACACTTAAAGTAAGGGTAGAAATAACGGTAGTGAAGAAAATAACAGCGATAGTAATGTCAGTTTTTTCAATTCGTTTAAATTTAGTCTTTTTAAACTCTAACTGCTTGTTCATACCAATTGATAATAGAGTAGCCAGTAATAATACGCTTAATAATGCAGGCACAATTAACAATAATAAGTGACTAATAGTCACTTTACCATCAAGGAAAATCATAAGTGTGGTTACATCACCTGTGATAAGTGATACACCCCCTGAGTTTACAGCAAATACAATAAGCGTGGCGTACTTAACTAGTTTTTTGGCTTCAAGCTTTAATGACATTATAACAGCCAAGGAGATCAGTGTAGCTGTTACATTGTCGGAGATAGACGAAAATACAAATGCAAAACACCCTACCAAAAACATTAGCTTTCGTTCACTAATACTGGTTGGCATTATCCGGTTCACAACATTTTCGATAAGTCCTTTGGAGTTTAAATAGGCAACAAAGGTCATTGCGGCCATTAAAAACAGCCATAAGGAAGCAATTTCTAAAATATTGTGGTCAAGGAGGGTTTGAATCGTTTCAGGGCTTTGCCCATTAAGAGGAAAAATAAAGGAGATAATCCAACAAAGTGTACCAAAAAATAATGTCGTTTTGGCTTTGTTTACGTGAATCACATCCTCAATAACGATAAGCAAGAATGCAATCGCTATCAGCGTCAGGATAATCGAGGAAACCATGATATTAAACAACCTTCGGGTTTAAGTAAAAATTGAAACCATGTAAAAAATAGAGGTACACACTCTATGTGCCTATATTCGGCGCGGATACTATCACTAAGCGAGTGTAAAAACTATTATTAAATCGTCGCAAAAACGAATACCATATAAGTTCAAGAAATATAAAATAACGAATACTAGGATGTTGTAACGCCTTATGATCCCAGCTAAAAAGCTACTTAATACCCTCACTGAGCATTGGGGTGTATTAGAGCTATTATTTAAACGCTTTAAAATGGCCGACTTTAGTATTAAAGATTTACAAAATGCCATAAAACAAAAGCAACCGACATGGAATAATGAGCGTATTTATAAAGAAACCAATCGGTTATTAAATCAAGAAATCATTATTCCCTTGGCTAAATCGTCACAACTAGAAATTAACCGTGCCATTGCGGACTTTGCTACCTTTTTACTTCAAGAAGAACATTTAGGCTTAGCACAAGAAATAAGCGTATTGGTTGATGATTTAGCTCGCTTAGGTAATCGGCTGTCTAATGCCGGTGAAATGGAAGATTTTGATGATTTACGCCGCTTTAGCCGCATTATGGATGATCGGGTTCGTAAAATAATTAAGCTGTTTTTACACAACGAAAACGCCATTTTAAATATTGTTGAGCAAGCCAAATCAAATAACGCGGTGCAATCGCTGCAAAAGCGCTACAAAGCCGTCATAGAAGCGTTTGATGAATATATAGAACCCATGCTGGAAATGGTCGATATTAGAGGCGACTTTCATGCCTGTTTTACTCTAATTGAGCAACAAATTAGCACCCAAATAGAACATATTGAACGCTCAGGTAAAGCGTACAGTGATAAACGTATGCTTGAGCAATTACGTACCCGTATTCTCGAAATGCATCTAGTTGGTCGGACAAGCTTACGTAAAAGTGCCGATATGCTAATGCCACTGCGTGAAGAGTTGCGCCGTAATAACCTTATTACCCGCCAAGCGGCAAAAGTTTTAGGGCTAATTCGTAAAAACGGGGTGGATAATATGCTCAGCGCCGTGCAACCCCATTTTGTAAGCGATGCGCAAAAGTATTCATTGGGTCAACAGCGTCATATTGTTGCCTATATGGCAAGCTTAGCTGAGTTTGAACACCACGAATATCAGCTACCAGAACAAAATGATGTGCCCGCGTTTGTCACGCCAAACATTCCTGACTATCACGATGTAAAAGCGCAATTTACCAAACGCTTTAAAAAGCAGCGTAAAAAACCACAGCCTTTGCTGCAATTTTTAGACGAAAGCTACCCTGAACTTGAAGCCGATGAAATGTTGTTTTTGTATCAAAAGTTGGTAAGCGATAACACCCTAGAAATTAGCCAAAGCGATAAAAAAGCTCGCGTTAACATTGCAGGCCAGCACTTTAATTTATATCCCTTTAATTCAGAGCCTCAGGCTGATAAAGCCGAGCACGAGTAATCACCATGACCCATATAAACTTAGATGAGCTTTCTCACTTACAAGCCATTAATAAAAAATTAGTCGCCGGTTACCACATTTGCGAACAAGACACCGTAATATGGCAAGAGCTTGACCAACAAATAGACGCTTATACTGCCTTATTTACAGCACTAGGCCACGAGTTAAAACACGATAGCCGTGGTTTTTATTATTTTGCCAGCGATGAAAGCACCCCAAACATGGGTAAGATTTCACGCGCTGTAGCGCTCACTATTTACATTTTAATAGAGCATTTTGCCAATACAGGTAAAGACCCAATGCGCGCATTATTTGACGAGCCAAACGATTTAGAGCTCATGCAAACCTTGGTGCAACTTAATAAACATTTATTTGATCAGCTTGAGATATTTTCGGGTTCTGACTTACGAAAAGATGTGTATTTACGCATGGTACGTTTAGGCCTTGCCCGCGAAGTAGAAGGTGGCTTTATGTTGCAAGCCCCTATTCACCGCTATATTGATGCCTTAATGGAAGTAAACGAAGAGACCTTTATTAGTGAGGACGAGCAATGAAAAATTTATACGGACTGAGTAAACTCGCCCTACTAAATACCGCAGGCTATGCAAAATGTGTGATCCCACTGGATAAAAGTAGCTCGATTTGTGCCCCTAACAACACAGGTAAAAGCTCAGTAATTAATGCACTGCAATTTCCGCTAATTAACGATTTACGCCTAACCGAGTGGGATGGCCACGATTTAGATGAAACCCGTAAGTTTTATTTTTCATCAGATCAATCGTACATTTTATTGCAAGCCGATTTGCCCCATGGCTCAGTCGTCATTGGCGTAGCCGGCTTAGGTAAAATTGCCGGTTATGCACACCAATACTTTTGCTATCAAGGTAAGCTTGATTTAGCCCAGTACACCCAAGGCAATACCATTATTAAGTTTACCAAGCTGTTTAATCACTTAAAGCAGCAAGGTTACAACCCAATAGAGCTTAAAGCACAAGAGTTAAACGCCCTACTGACAGGCGGAGCGACGCAATTTGACGGTGAGATCAATTTAAAAATGATCCCCCTCAACAACGTTCAAGACTCTGCAATATACAAAGAAATATTTCGTCGTATTCTTAATTTACATAAATTAGGCGCAAACGACGTTAAGCGTTTTATGTTGCGTGTGTTTGAACGACATATGTCAAATTCTAAGGTCGACTTTTACGAGGTTTGGCGCCGTTCGTTTGATAAAGTAAACCGCGCAAAACGTGAATTAAAAGCCCTTGAGTCAATGCAAGAGCCCATA
This sequence comes from Pseudoalteromonas sp. S1609, assembly GCF_005887255.1. Lineage (GTDB taxonomy): Bacteria > Pseudomonadota > Gammaproteobacteria > Enterobacterales > Alteromonadaceae > Pseudoalteromonas. Next base: position 68,896 of record NZ_PNDJ01000037.1, read on the forward strand.
GCCGCCCTTGAATCTATGCTTGAAAACCAAACCGTTCTTAAAGGTAAACTGGCCGCTTATGCACCAAAAATTGACCAAGCACTGATTGATTTTGATGCTTACCAAGAAGAGCAACTAAGCGAGCTCAACATCGCTCTTGAAGATATTGAGCACGAAAAACACGAGTTTGAACAAAAGCAAGGGCTATACGTGCAACAATCGCGCGATATAGAGCGCAAGCAAACTCAAATTGAACAATGGTTTTTAGATTTCAACGCCCTTAAAAGTGAATTTGAGCTGGTTAATAAAGCCACTCTCAAAAGTAACCTAACGCAGTTAAAAAATGACTACGAGTCATTGTCACACTCTATTACGAGTGCACAAGGGCAAAGCCTGCACACCCTTGATTACCGTATTGGTGAAACACAAAAACAAATTAAGAGCTTAAAGTTACAACTTAAAAACTTAGAATTTAATTTATTCGCCCGTATGCGTGAAGACTTATCACTGAAAGAAGTAGAAGAAATATCGCGGCTATTGAACCCCGATCTTCTCTCCTTTGCCACCACCAGTAATGGCGATATAACCATTGATGACGAAGACGCCTTTGGTGAATTTTTAGCACAGCTGAGCGAGAATGTTAAAGGCGGTGTACTCACCCTACCCGGTGCCAGTATTAAACTTAAAAAGCTCTCACCAGTACAAATGCAAAGCGGCGAAAATAAAGAGCAACTGAGCGCTCAGTTAACCGCGCTTGAGCAATCATTAAAAGAGTTTAAACAACAGCGCGAAGTGGCCGCCAATGTTGCTGATAAACAAAAAGAAAAAGACGCGCTATACGAGGAGCTTATGAGTGCAGAAAGTGCACTTAAACGCTTAGAGCAATTTGAAGTGATGCAACAGTCAGTTGACGCCCAAGCAATGCTAAAAGAACAGCTTTTAGCCGAGCGCGAACAAGTTGACGATTACCTACAAGATATTCAAAAAAACAGTGGCTCAATTGCTGATAGACGCTCGTTAATCAAATCAAAACAAGCGCAAATTAATCGTCAAACAGAGCGCTTACGCCAAGTTAAAACTGAGCGTATTGACCACACTTTAGATTTATACAGTGGTAAAGTAACGCCTTACATGATTGATATAAAAATCGATTTTGATAATTTAAGCGATTTAATTCATCACTTTAATAAGGACTGCCAAGAGCTACGTAATTTCGATATAAATGTACGTAATACCTATATGCATATTTATAATGCCGGTATCACTAAGTTTGATAACGAAAACGATGAGTTTAGTAAATATCAAAAGCTTATTAGCGCGTTTCATAACATTGATAACGAGCGCGATGCAGTTGAGCGCCAAGGTCGCGTTGCCCTCACCGAAGTAGCCGCTACTATTAAGGGACTGCGCGAAGATTTAGACCGCTTACGCCGTGAAATGAATAGCTTTAATAAAGGCATTAGCCAGCACCGCATCTCAAACCTGCAAGCGTTTAAAATTAATATTATCCCGCGCAAAATGTTGGTAGATAGTATTGATACCATTATCAGTACCTCTAACCAATTTGAACAAGGCGATACGCTCGATTTACTCAGCCAAGAACCTTATAGCGAGAGCGCGGTAAACGAGGCAAAAGATCATTTAATTAAACTCGCCTCAGACAAAGCAGGCCTTACATTAACTGATTTATTTGATATTCGTTTTGAAGTGGTTAACCGTGCAGGTGAAACCGAGCACTTTGAAAAGATAGACTCGGCTGGCTCAAATGGTACACGTATCACCATTAAGCTATTATGTGGCATGTTGTTTATTCGTTATTTATTAAGCGATCAGGAACAAAACTTATACCGTATACCTATTTATATAGATGAAGCGGCTGATATCGACCCGCAAAATCAAAAGGCAATTATAGAAACTGCCCTGAGCTTTGGCTTTGTGCCAATATTTGCCTCGGTTAAACCGCAAATAAGTTGTGATTATATTGTGCCAATTCGTTCAGTAAAAGACGGCGCACAAAACTGGGTAGATGAAAAAGATTGGATTGAGGTTGAACATAAAGCCTCTCTACTGGACTAAGAATTAATTGGCTATTCATCTTAGCCAGTTACACTTATTTTAAAGATTTTAAATTAACCTCGCCCATGGTAGTTTAAACAAACGCACTTTATTGGAGCAAACGGAATGAAACACATATTTATTGTCGCAGCACTGGCATTACTAACCGCCTGTACACAAACGCCCGACTGGGATTACGATAAATCAGCAAACTTTAGTAACTACAAAACGTTTGCTTGGGTAGAAAACGCGAGTCTAACCAAAGACACGAATAACTACCAAATCAGTGGGCTGATGGAAAAACGCGTTCGCAATGCGGTAAACAACCAACTAAGCCAACAATTAGGTATGCAATTGGTTGACGTAGCGCAAGCTGATGTACTTGTTAACTACCATGCAAGTGTAGATAAAGAGCTTGAAGTTGATAGCTTTAACGTAGGCTACGGTGCACGTTGGGGTTACTGGGGCACAGGCTTTAATCACGATGTAAGCGCACGCGAATATGAAGTAGGCACGTTAGTTATCGATATTATTGATCGTGAGTCAAACCAACTAATTTGGCGTGGTGCTAAAGATGGTCGTTTAAAGAAAAAACAAACCCCATCACAACGTGAAGCCACCATTAAAGAAACGGTTGCCAATATTTTAAGCAACTTTCCGCCTAAAGCGCAGCAATAAACTTTAATTAATATTTAAAAGCCCGCATGTTTGCGGGCTTTTTTAGTTTTAAGAGCTTTTAAAATAAAATAATTCCGCGCTTCGCCCATCATGTCAGCAAGCTGCTCGTCTAAAAAAAAACAATGAGTTAAATGTAACTTAAAGGCCAAAGCGCGAGAAGCGATAACTTCTAATTACTTACTAAACGTGATTTCATTAACAAATTTACGATTTATACTTGTGCAATAAATCAATTGAGATATGGCAATAATCATTAGGGTGATTGGTTAAACGGTCTTGATGCTCGGGATCGCTAGGGACATAATTAGTCAGTGGCGCTACTTGTACCGCTATTTTTTCAGCATCATCACGCTGGCTAATATAGTCTCTGGTGATGTTTAAATGATTGCTGTCTTGGCTAAAAATGGCGGTACGGTATTTTTCGCCTACATCGTCACCTTGTTTATTGATACTGTATGGGTCAATAATCTCAAAAAAATAGCCAATTAATTCATTTAAGGTTACTTCTTGAATATCAAAGGTTACTTTCACGCATTCGGCATAGCCATCGTATTCACCTTGTGTTGTGTTACTCGTGCCGTTGGCACGCCCCGCCTCAGTAGTCACTACTCCAGGTAAATACCTCATAAACTCTTGCACGCCCCATAAACAACCACCAGCAAAATAAAGTGTGTGCTGATTTAATGAATGACTCGATTGTTGTGTTTGCATAATAAAGTGACCAATGTAAATAATTTATAGGTTGCAGAGTTACTATTTTGTAACGCTAGGTTTGATTATCAAATGCAGTTTTTTATCATTAATGTACAATAGCGCCCAAAATCACCCTAGCTTAGTGAGCTTACCTTATCATGTGATAAAAAATGATAGGTATTTAATTTTTAGCGTCATTGCATAAAATGAGAATAATGATATGAATCGTGCCCCGCACCTTATAATACCGGCCGTACTAGCCAGTATTTCAACTGTTGCTTATGCAGAGCAGAGTAAAGAAACAGCAACCATAGAACAAATAACAATTGAAGCGTCACCCACCGCCAATACATTACCTGTTGGTACATTTGATTCACCTATTTCTAATTTAGAGTACGACCCGCGTGTTGACTTGCAATCACGTAATATGGCTGAAGCACAAGCTGATGTAACGATACGCGGTGGTATTTTTGAAAATACCGGCTTTAGAATCGGCAGTGCAACTCTACTCGACCCGCAGTCTGGTCACTACTTTGCAGAAATTCCTATTGCACCACAAATGCTAACAGGTGCTAGTGTATTAACCGGAGCCGATAATGCACTTAATGGCATGAATAGCTCAGTAGGTACTGTGTCATTTGCTTGGAAACCAATAACAACTGGTGGCAGTGTCTCTTTGGGCGCTGGCTCAAATGACTTTAACCTACAAACAATTCATGCAGGTGTGAGTACTCCGCTTGAAGCAAACGCTAATTGGCATATTGGTTTTGAAGGTGAATATTCGCACTCACAAAGTGATGGTTCAATTGATTTTGGCGACCATGATTTTACCCGTACTTCTGGCAGAGTGCAGTTAACTGGGAGCGATTCACAAACTGATTTATTTTACGGCTTGCAAGAAAAGTTTTTTGGTTGGCCAAACCTTTATACCCCATTTGGTGTAAATGAAACTGAAGACTTAGAAACTCAATTATGGATGCTAAACCATAAACAAGCCTATGCTACCAACAGTGAATTTGAAGTATCCGCTTATTACCGCAAGCATAACGACCATTATGTTTATTCAAGAGAAAACCCAAGCGCGTTCCAAGCATTTCATGAAACACAAGTAAAATCATTGGCTATTTCAGGTCGTCATGCGCAAACAAAGTCAGTTGCGGTTAATTACTCGGCGCAATATATAGAAGACAGTATTGACTCCACCACCCTTGAAAATAACTTTACTTCACGTAACTACTTTAAGCTTAGTGTATTGCCTGAATACACAACAACACTAGCAAGCAACCAGCAACTAACCGTGCGTTTGGGGGCTGCGTTTGATAACACTAGTCGTGATGACTCTGAGCTATCGCTAATTGGTGATGTTAGTTTCAATACCCAAAATAACGATGGCACTGAGCGTACATTATATTTATCGTATGCCGAGGCAAGCCAAGTAGCAGGCTACACCGCCATTGGTGGCAGTGAGTCAGGAGGTTTGTTTAGAAGTAACGCTAACCTTGAGCGTGAAACCACCAAAAGCTTAGAGCTGGGCTTATTGCTTGAGCAACAAAGCTGGCAACTCAATTCAGCGCTTTTTTATCGTAAAGATAACAACCTAACCGATTGGACATTTAACTTTGATTCAAGCTCTGCACGATTTGCACAGCCTGTTGATATTGATACCACAGGCCTTGAGTTTTTAGCCACAAAGCAATTTGATAACGCAGAAATTATTGCCAGCTATGCGTACTTACATAAAACAGAAACCTACGGCGCTGAAAATATTGATGCTAGCTTTTATGCCTTAAACTTTCCTGATCATCGTGTAACACTCGGTGCGATTTGGAATCCGACGGATATATTAGAGTTTCGAGTAGATAATGAGTGGCGTAAACAGCATAACAATGCGCTGCGCCGTTCAGGCGACGAAGCGCTATTTACTCAGCTGACGGTAAAAATAACTCCACCAGCTGTGCCTAACTTCTTTATTAGTCTTGCGGCTGATAACTTATGGGATGAGTCGTTTGAAGAAATTCCAGGTACGCCAGGTCGCGGCGAGCAATATACACTAAGTGCCACGTATAGCTGGTAACTTTATCGCTCAGCGAGGGCTTACTCCACGCTGAGCTTGTTTTTTTAATTAAAATAAGAAACAGACCAGTAAAAAGCTGAATTAGAAATTTCATTTCGCAGCCCTCCCTAAGTACTCTAAAAGCGCAGAATCCCCTCCTCTGTGTACATGCATAATTGAAATAGTATGAGCAAAGAGAAGTGAATGAGAAATCACTAGTAACTAAGCCAAATAACTTTATGTCTAAGTCACTCACTCTTAAAGCGCAGCGCCTCTTCGCCCTCTTTGTGCATTTATAATTAAAAAATTATGAACTGAGAGAATTAAATGAGAAATAAATGAGATAACACTAGCGACAATGTAAAGTAGATACGTAATTTTCTTCTCTGAGTATGGGTTTTAGAAACACAAAGTAAGTGTCTACACTTTTCAAACGTATTAATTGTAAATATATGTGTATTTAATACAATAAATTAGGTTAATTGCTCTAATTCGGTAATTAACGTTAATGCTTGCTCATTGGTTGTTCCGCATACATCTAACGTGGCACTAAAGTCACTGCACACTTTTGGGCGCGACTCATCACCAAATAGCTTGCATAAATTACGTTCATCCAGCTGAATACAACGTTCTCCGGCCTTTTTACCGTTTGGCATACCTGGAATTGGCGAGCTAATACTCGGCGCAATACAACATGCTCCACAGCCTAAACGGCACGCCATTGATTGTGTTTTCATTCTAACCTCAGTAATAAATTTCAATTGTTTTGTTGCTGCTTTGTACATAAATAGCGTGTTTCGTTCTATTTGTAACCGCTTTGTGCAATGACTTGTTACATCTTCAAACACACTGTAAACACTTTATTGCGTATCATTAGCCCATCAGCACAATTTATGAAGGAATGCCCTGTGGCGACTAAAAAACAAATAATACTTCCGATCGCGGTCCTTGTTGGTGGCATTGGCCTCGCAGCAGGCTTTTCTGCAATGAAAAAGCCACCAGAAGAAAAGCCCCCCCAAGACATGCGCCCTTTGGTTGCAGCACAACCAGTCCACCTTGATGCAATTACCCTCGATGTAAAATCGTACGGTATTGTGCAACCAAAAGACCGCACTGAGCTGATTGCTCAGGTGAGTGGCCAAGTTATTTCAGTTGCAGAACAATTTGTTGAAGGTGCCTTTGTAAAGCAAGGTGACATTTTAGCACGAATTGATCCAAATGATTATGAAGCTGATTTAATTGAAGCAGAGGCAGGCCTTGCCCAAGCAAGCTCAGCACTCGAAATTGAACGCGCACAAGCGCATGTTGCTAAAGCCGAATGGGAACGCATTAAAGCAGACTCAAGCGATGTTACTGCATCAGCACTGTATTTACGTAAACCGCAATTAGCAGAAAAAATGGCGCGATATCGCTCAGCCCAAGCAAGTGTAAAACGTGCTAAACGTAATTTAGAACGCACATATATTAAAGCTCCCTACGATGCGATTATAAACGAGCGCAGCATTAGTTTAGGCTCTGTAGTTAATCCTGGTAATAGCTTTGGCTCTCTTAGTTCAACTGAGGTCGCCGAGGTGCGTTTACCTGTTGCCGATAAAGAGCTGCAATACCTTAATAATAGTGGCATAGGCGCAACAGTTGAATTTAATGCACAATACGCAGGTAAAGAAACTACATGGCAGGCTAAAGTGGTACGAAGTGAAGGTGTGATTGATCAAAAAAGCCGAATGAGTTATTTGGTTGCCCAACTTCAAACCCCATATGAAGGGGTTCAGCCACTTCGTTTTGGCTCATATATAAACGCTACAATTGAAGGTCGCGCCGTTAATGGCGCTATTGTTGTTCCTCATCATCTGGTTAAAAATAATAAAATTGCAGTGTTAAACGATGATTTAACTTTGTCATTTAAAACACTCAATATTATTCGCGAACAAGATGGCATGGTCATCGCAAATCAAGGCTTAGCAGAGGGAGAACAACTGATAACTTCTGCTCTTGAATACCCTAGCGAAGGAATGGCAGTAAAAATTGAAGACACTGTGACCAAACCAGACGTTACTCAACTTGCATTAAAAGGAGAGTAAACGATGACCACAACTGATGAAAAAGGGTTAATTGCGTGGTTTGCGCGTAACCCCGTTGCAGCTAACCTAATCATGATTTTTATCTTGATTGGTGGGTTGTTAACCGCGCTGACAATTCGTAAGCAAGCATTCCCTCAATTTGAAAGTAACTGGGTAAGTATTCAAGCTGTTTACCCTGGTGCCGCACCACAAGAAGTGGAAGAAGGCATTACTATAAAAATTGAAGAAAACCTTGAAGGAACCGAAGGTATAAAGCGTTTAATCACTTATTCTAATCGAGGCTATGCACAAGCCTGGGTTGAGATTGAAGAAAAATATGACGCCAAAGAAGCGCTAGATGAAATAAAAGCGCAAGTAGATTCAATTAATACGTTTCCTGCGGGTATGGAACGCCCTGTTGTTCAGCGTGAAAAATTTCAGCAAGAAGTAATGATACTCGCGCTTTATGGTGATATGAGTTATTACCAATTAAAAGAACTTGGCAATGATATTAAAGATGAATTGCAAAACCTTCCTCATGTAAACCTAGTTGATTTTTACAGTGGCTTAGACTACGAAATTGGTATTGAAATTAGCCCTGATAAACTTCGCGAATATGGACTCACATTTAGAGATGTATCTAATGCGGTACAAAGCTTTTCTACTAATATGTCGGCGGGGCAAATTCGCTCTGATACTGGCTACATTTCGATGCGTGTCGAAAAGCAAGCCTATCGTGGCGGTGAATTTGAAAAATTACCGCTAATTACATTACCAGACGGTGCTCAAATTAAATTAGGCGATGTAGCCACTATAAATGATGGCTTTGAAGAAGGCTTACTATATTCTAAATACAACGGCAAAAATTCACTGTCGTTTGAAATTGATGCCTCAAAAGATCAAGACATTACCGTTGTTGCTAAAGTCCTTAAAAAGTACCTAGCAAACAAAGCAAATCAACTTCCTGCAGGCGTTAAGTTATCACCCATCGTTGATTTAACATACTACCTTGAAGGTCGCCTCGACATGATGGTCGATAATATGGTGTGGGGCGGTATTTTAGTTATGCTGGTATTAGCGCTGTTTTTACCACTTAGATTAGCGTTTTGGGTAATGATGGGCCTACCAGTGTCTTTCTTAGGGGCATTCTTATTTATGCCTATCGGCTTTTTAGACATTACTATTAATATGGTGTCTTTGTTTGCCTTTATTATTGTTTTAGGGATTGTGGTTGATGATGCCATTGTTGTAGGTGAGTCGGCCAGTGCTGAAATTGAAAAACATGGGCACTCACTTAACAACGTTATTCGTGGTGTAAAACGTGTAGCCATGCCAGCAACCTTTGGTGTACTAACCACTATTGCTGCATTTTTACCTCAAGCAATGGCTTCAGGGCCGAGCGCTGCGTTTTCGAAAGCAATTGGTGTAGTGATTATTTTATGCTTAATTTTTTCACTGATTGAATCAAAACTAATTTTACCTGCACACATCGCAGCAATGAACCCGCGTAAGCCTAATCCTAAAAACCCATTACATAAATTACGTAATGCAGTTGATAGTGGCTTAAAGCATTTTGTTGAACATTATTACACTCCATTTATCGGTCGTTGTATCCATTATCGCTATACCGTGATTATTGGCTTTTTATGTATTTTAATCGTCAGTGCAGGACTCTTTGCCGGTGGAATGGTTAAATTTGTACCAAATCCTAAAATTCCGCATGATTTTCCGCGTATATCGCTAGAAATGAACCTTGCCTCTTCTGAGCAAGCCACGCTTGAAACAGCGCGTAAAATAGAAAATGTATTACTGAGCGTCGATAAAGAACTAGAGCAGCAGTATGGCCAATCTATGATCCGTGATTTGTCTGTTAGTCTGCGTGGTCGTACTAATGCGAGTATTATGGCCATTTTAGTAGAGCCTCACTTACGCCCAATCGATACCTTTGAGCTAAGCACTATGTGGCGTGAAAAAATGCCACCGCTACCGGGGCTTAAAACACTCACCATTCAAGATAGTATTTTTGGTGGTGGTCGTGATGATGGCGACGTTAGCTTTAGACTCGAAGGAAAAAATGCCGACGAGTTAAAAGAAGTATCTAGCAAACTAAAAGCTAAGTTACAAAGTATGGAAGGTGTGGGTGATGTAAATGACTCACTGCAAAGTGCCACCGACGAAGTGCAACTTGATTTAAAACCACTTGCTTACAGTATGGGCTTAACCCTTGCTGATGTGGCCTCTCAAGTAAGCTTTAGCTATTACGGCCTTGAAGCACAGCGTATTCTGCGTGAAGGTGAAGAAATCAAAGTAATGATTCGTTACCCGCAAAGCGAGCGTAACTCAATAAGCAACATTCAAGATACGCGTATTATCACTCCTGCGGGCGCTGAAGTTTCTTTGAGTGAAATAGCTATAGTCAAGCTAGTTGACGGCGTAAGCAGTATCAGACGTGAAAACTCAAATCGTACTGTTAATGTGTGGGCTGCGGTCAATAGTGACGAAGTAGAGCCATTTGCCATTGCACAAGAAATTCGTGATGTTTACTTACCAGCACTGCTTAAAAACTACCCTGGAGTAAAAAGTAATGTTGCAGGGCGTATTCAAGAAGAGATGGAAAGTGCTAATGAACAACTACGTGATTTTGCAATCTCATTAATGATTATTTTTGCGCTACTGGCCATTCCACTTCGCTCATATTCTCAGCCACTGATTATTATGTCGGTGATCCCATTTGGTGTTGTGGGTGCTATGTTCGGTCATATGGCTTTAGGTATGACAATGAGCGGATTATCAATGTTCGGCATTATCGCTGTAGCCGGTATAGTGGTTAATGATTCACTTGTTATGGTGGATTTTGTAAACAAAGCCCGTGCAGAAGGTGTGGCAATAAAAGAAGCGGTAATGCAAGCCGGAGCGCGTCGCTTTAGAGCGATATTACTAACCTCTGTTACTACTTTTATTGGCGTAATGCCGATTATTATGGAAACCAGTTTACAAGCAAAAATTGTAATACCTATGGCAGTATCACTCGCCTTTGGTGTGCTGTTTGCCACAGTAATTACGCTTATTCTTATACCGTGTCAGTACGTTGCGCTTGAAGATACAAAACGCATAATTCGAAAGTGGCGCGGCAAAGACCCTATTGTCGATGGCCAACCAGCAACGACCAATAGTTAATTCAGTAAAATCCCAACCAAAAAAGCTCGGCATAATTATGCCGAGCTTTTTATTTATAAATTAAACTGCTCGTTTTTTATGCCTTTTACGTTATGGTATTAAATAATCATAATAAAATAAGGCACTACTATGACCTCCCCTCAGTCTGAACACATTCCTCAAGAAGCATTTGATTGGTATGACGAATACGCTCATGGTTTAATTGATAGACGCACGTTTATGAAAAAACTCGGTGGCTTAGCCGCATTGGGCTTTTCAATGACAGTACTTACAGGTGCATTATTACCTAATTACGCTCAAGCTGAGCAGGTCTCATTTAACGACGATGACATAAAAGCCACTTACCAAGAATTTGATTCGCCTGATGGTCATGGTTCGGGTAAAGGCTATTTAGTGGTTCCAAAAAATACACAAGGCAAGCTACCTGTTGTATTAGTAGTACACGAGAATCGCGGCTTAAATCCGTATGTAAAAGATGTTGCAAGGCGACTGGCTAAAGTCGGCTTTATTGCCTTTGCCCCTGATGCGTTGCACCCACTGGGTGGCTACCCAGGCAACGACGATGAAGGTCGAGCCATGCAACGTACCCTTGATCGCACTAAAATACAAAATGATTTTGTAGCCGCTGCTCACTTTTTAAAAGCACAGCCAAATAGTAATGGTAAATTAGGCGCGGTTGGTTTTTGTTTTGGTGGCTATATTGTTAATTATTTAGCCTCAGTAGACAGTAACTTATTGAGCGCGGGCGTGCCCTTTTATGGCACACCTGCAAGTGAAAGCTTACACAAAAATATAAAAGCGCCGTTAATGATTCAATTAGGTGAACTTGATAAACGGGTTAACGCTACATGGCCTGAGTATGAGCAAAGCTTAAATGCTAACAATGTTGAGTTCATCATGCATAAGTATGAAGGTGCAAACCATGGTTTCCACAATGACTCAACTGGCCGTTACGATGAAAAGAGTGCCGAACTTGCTTGGCAGCGAACCTTGGCGTTTTTTAAAAACTATTTAAGTTAACGTTACTAAACGTGTATTTGTTACTCGTTAATTAATATACGTTTATCAACAATCCCCTGCTTTACTAGCTGATTCAATAAGTGAGCGGTTTTTTCTCTGCACACATCACGCAATAGTCGTACAGCGGGAGTAATCGATTGCCTGCTTGGGCAAATGAGCCACAGCTCACCACAGGTATGCTGGTAATTATTCATCACAGTAACAACGCGTTTATTTAATAAGTCATCGGCAATATCTAACGCTGATTTAACCGCTAAACCTTTACCTGCAACACACCAACGCCTAACTAAATCGCCATCATTTGAGGCACGTCTGCCCTGCATTTTTACTTTGTATTTTTTTTGGCCATCGGTAAACTCCCACACATTATTGATAATATCTTGCAGCTGGTAAAATAATCCGTGATGCTGCGCTAAATCATCTGGGTGCTCTGGCTCACCATATTTAGCTAAATAGGTAGGTGTAGCACAGAGTAGTCGCGGTACGTTGCAAATTTTAAATCCATATACACTACTATCACTGGGTGAGCCATAACGTAGTGCTATATCAACCGAATCACGAAAAAAATCGATATTGCTATCGCTAATGTGCGTACGCAAGCTCACACTTGGGTACTTATCCATGACTTCATCAATCCAAGGTATCACTAAGTTGCGCCCTAAATCAGATGAGGTAGCTACCCGTAACTCCCCTTCAATGGCATCATGTTCTCCTTTAAGATTTTGCCTTGCCGTTTCAAGCACGGCCAGAGCTTGTTCGCATTGGGGAATGTATCGCTCCCCTGCACTAGATAAACGCAAATGACGAGTGGTTCTAATAAATAATTCACAGCCAAGTGCCAACTCTACACGCTTAATAGCAGCACTGGCCGTTGCTGTGCGCATATCTAACTTGGCTGCTGCTAGCGTAATGCTTCGACACTCAGCTACTTTTAAAATCAGTTTTAAGTCATCAACCTGCATATTATCTATTTTTATTTGATAATGATTCAATAATTATGCTGTTTATTTTAAATAAAGCAAATTGTATTATGCTGCTCATACACTCAATGAACACTATTTATCAGCCCTTTTTTATTATGGAGAGACTATGACTCACCCTATTATTCGCGATCTTGAAAGCCGCCACACCGCTAAACGTTATGATGCTACAAAGCGCATTTCTCAAGACGATTTAGCGGTATTGTATAATGCTATGCGTCTTTCTCCTTCGTCAATTAATTCACAGCCTTGGAAATTTATTGTGATTGAATCTGATGCCGCAAAAGAGCGTATGCACAGTACCTTTGCTAATAAGTTTCAATTTAATCAGCCACACATTAAAGCGGCATCACACATTATTTTATTCGCTCATAATCCGCAATATACCCGTGAAAACTATGGCCAAGTAATTGATGCTGATATAAAAAATGGCCGAACTCAAACAGAAAACCGCGAGCAAGCTTTTGGCGCCTTTGCGTTTGTGGATTTAAATACCGATGAGAAGGGTAATAATGCCGCCTGGACTAAAGCACAAACCTACATTGCTTTAGGCAATACTATGCATGCAGCAGCACGCTTAGGGATTGATACCACACCGATGGAAGGCGTTGATGCACAACTGATTGGTGAGGAGTTCGCAAGCGAATTAGACGGCTACATCTGTGATGTCGCACTTGCGCTGGGCTACCATGACGCAGAAGAAGACTACAATGCTAAGCTGCCAAAATCACGTTTAAGCAAAGAACAAATTATTCAGGTTTTATAAGTCATAACTGCTCACTTTAAATAGTAAGTGAGCAGTTTATTATTACTAGGCTAGTTTTGTGACCACAGATGCACTGAGCACTTTGCCTTGTTCAACATCTGCGGTAACAGTGCATAATGCACCATTAACTAAGTTTAAATTAGGAGGAATGTGGCCAATATCAGCATCAATGATCACCGGAAATAAACACCCACCAAAAGCGGCATTTAAGCCTTGGCGATAATCAAACCCTGGGTCTTGCCCTTGTAAGGTCACATGACGACCAATAATCACCCCATTTATATCATCAAACATGCCCGCTAATTTAAGTGACAATAAAAACCTTGCAACGGTCGCTGGCGTGAGCTCTGCGCTTTCTAAATAAAGTACAATACCTTGCGAGGCATTGTGCTTTTTAAACTCATGCAGAGCTAAAAAAGGCGAATCAAGTAACAGCCCAACCGTATCAAGACACCCACCAAACAACCGCCCTGACATTTCAATACTGCGCTTATCGGTGTAATTTAAACATTGCCATTGTGTGGGAACGCTGTGATCAAATAATGCATTCGGGTTTTGTGCGTAATCAGGCTTGCTATGTTGATGGTTAGTCGAGGGGGCTTGCTCAAACTTACTGCTAGCCTCATAGCTTAGGCTTTCAAAAATTTGTAAACAATACGGGTCTTTTTCATCAGGGTGTAATTGAATTAAATTAGCACTATGCAGTGTTGCCCAATTACATTTTGCTGTCAGTGCACAAGCAATCGTACTGACATCTGAATAGCCTACTAACCATTTAGGTTTAGCGTTTTTAATTGCGCTAAAATCAAGCAGAGGCAATATTTCCATTGCCAGCTCTCCGCCCATTGGCGGCATGATCGCATCTATTTCATCATCTAATAAAAAGTCCATTAATTGCTTGGCATGCTGCTTAGCTGTAAGTTGAGTTCGCGGCTCGTTTTGACGTAAAAACTCCCCCTCAACAATCTGATAACCTCGATGTTTTAAGCCATTAATGACAATATCTAACCGTGGATGGTATTTTGATTTGATCCCCGCTGATAAAGAACACACGGCGATTTTAGATCCCACTGTTAAAGGTGCCGGATACAGTATATTTGCCATATTATTTCCTTATTGAAGAATAGGTTACTACCATAACAACATAGCCTACATTTACAAACAATGAATAATATTCAACCAATTCTAAACCAAATATAAAAACCAAGCATAAAAAAACCAGTGCTTATTACTAAGCACTGGTTTTTATAAAACGTTAAAGTGAGTTAACTAATTAAATATACTCAACCTCAATGATTTCGTACTCTACATCACCTTTTGGCGTTTTGATAATCACAGCGTCATCCGCTTGTTTACCAATTAAGCCGCGAGCAATTGGTGAATTAACAGAAATTAAATTACTTTTAATATCTGCTTCATCATCGCCAACAATCTGATATTTAACTTCAGCGTCGGTTTCAACATTAACGATGGTTACTGTAGTCCCAAAAATCACTTTACCTGTATTAGGCATCTTTGTTACGTCAATCATCTGCATGTTTGAAAGTTTTGCTTCAATTTCTTGAATACGGCCTTCACAAAAACCCTGTTGCTCACGCGCAGCGTGATATTCAGCATTTTCTTTTAAGTCACCGTGTTCTCGTGCATCAGCAATATCAGATACAATTTTTGGACGGGTAACAGTTTTTAATTCGTTAAGCTCATCGCGCAATAATTTTGCGCCACGAACTGTCATTGGAATTGATTGCATACTTTTCTCACTTAATCCCAAGGCCATGGTTATGGCCTTGGCACATTTCCTTAGTTCAATCGCAGGTGTAGTTCTTGAACAGACGTCACTTTACTGCGGTCATCTGCTTGGTTAGCAGTACAGTTAGCAAATGCCGCATTCAATGTCGTAGTATAATTGGTTTTGTGTTGCAATGCACCACGACGTAACACCTTCGAATCTTCAATCGCTTGGCGACCTTCGGTGGTATTAACGATATAGCTATACTCGCCATTTTTGATTCTATCAAGAATGTGCGGACGACCTTCGTATACTTTATTTACACGGCGAACCGTAATTCCAGCATCTTCAAGTGCAGCAGCTGTTCCACCTGTTGCATCTAGCTCAAAACCAAGTTCTGTCATGGTTTTAGCTAGTTCTACAATACGTGGCTTATCGCTATTACGTACAGATAGTAACGCGCGACCACCACGTGGTAAAGTGTTGCTTGCACCTAATTGTGCTTTTGCAAACGCTTCGGCGAAAGTATCACCAACACCCATTACTTCACCCGTTGAGCGCATTTCAGGTCCACGGATAGGATCCACACCTTGGAACTTAGCAAATGGCAATACCACTTCTTTTACGCTGTAGTAAGGTGGAATCACTTCTTTAGTAATGCCTTGGCTTGCTAAAGATTGACCCGCCATACAACGTGCCGCTACTTTTGCAAGTGCTACACCCGTTGCTTTAGATACAAATGGAACTGTACGTGCTGCACGTGGGTTTACTTCGATTAGATACACTTTGCCATCTTTAACCGCAAACTGTGTATTCATCAAACCAACTACGCCAAGTTCAAGTGCCATATCAGTTACTTGCTTACGCATCACATCTTGCACTTCTTGCGTTAGCGAGTGAGCTGGTAATGAACATGCTGAGTCACCAGAGTGAACGCCCGCTTGTTCAATATGCTCCATGATACCGCCAATAATCACTTGCTCGCCGTCGCAAATTGCGTCAACGTCAACTTCTATCGCGTTATCTAAGAAACGGTCTAGTAATACTGGCGCTTCATTTGATGCAGATACCGCTTCGGTCATGTAACGACGTAAGTCTTGCTCATCGTATACAATTTCCATCGCACGACCACCTAATACGTACGAAGGACGTACTACCAGTGGGAAACCAATTTCAACTGATTTAAGTAGTGCGTCTTCAGTAGAGGTAACCGTCGCATTTTCTGGTTGCAGTAAGTCTAAACGCTCAACAAGTTGTTGGAAACGCTCACGGTCTTCTGCACGGTCAATGGCATCAGGTGAAGTACCAATTACAGGCACACCGTTAGCTTCAAGCTCACGCGCTAGTTTAAGTGGTGTTTGACCACCGTACTGCACGATAACGCCTTTTGGCTTTTCAACACGTACAATTTCTAGTACGTCTTCAAGCGTAATTGGCTCAAAGTATAAACGATCAGATGTGTCGTAATCGGTAGAAACCGTTTCAGGGTTACAGTTAACCATGATGGTCTCGTAGCCGTCTTCGCGAAGCGCAAGGGCTGCGTGTACACAACAGTAATCAAATTCAATACCTTGGCCGATACGGTTAGGACCGCCACCAATTACCATGATTTTATCACGGTCAGATGCGTTAGCTTCACATTCTTCATCGTAAGATGAGTACATGTAAGCAGTGTCTGAGCTAAATTCTGCGGCGCACGTATCAACGCGTTTGTAAACAGGTACAATATTGAGTTGATGGCGCTTTTTACGAATTTCAGCTTCTGACACACCAGCAATTTCTGCAATACGCGGATCTGCAAACCCTTTGCGTTTAAGTTTACGCAAGAAGTCCGCATTTAAGCCGGCCATACCGACTTCTGAAATTTTAGCTTCATCTTTTAGGATGTCTTCAATTTGTACTAAGTACCAAGGGTCAATCTTAGTCAGTTCGAACACATCTTCAACGCTCATTCCATGGCGCATCGCATCGGCAATGTACCAAATACGCTCTGCACCAGGCTCACGTAATTCACGAATGATTTTTTCTTTTGCTTTCGGGTCGTCAAGCGCCACAATTGGGTTAAAGCCCGTTGCGCCTACTTCTAAACCACGTAATGCTTTTTGTAATGACTCTTGTTGGTTACGACCAATCGCCATTACTTCGCCTACTGATTTCATTTGCGTTGTTAAACGGTCGTTTGCACCGGCAAATTTTTCAAAGTTAAAGCGAGGAATTTTTGTTACAACATAATCGATTGAAGGCTCAAACGATGCTGGGGTTTTACCGCCAGTAATATCATTTTGAAGCTCATCAAGTGTGTAACCTACAGCCAATTTCGCTGCAATTTTAGCAATTGGGAAACCCGTTGCTTTAGACGCCAATGCAGATGAACGTGATACACGTGGGTTCATCTCGATGATAACCATACGGCCATCAACTGGATTTACACCAAATTGTACGTTTGAACCGCCGGTTTCAACACCAATTTCACGCAATACGGCCATAGAGGCATTACGCATGATTTGGTATTCTTTGTCGGTTAATGTTTGTGCTGGTGCAACCGTGATTGAGTCACCTGTGTGCACACCCATTGGGTCAAAGTTTTCAATAGAACAGACGATAATACAGTTGTCTTTTTTGTCACGAACAACTTCCATTTCGTATTCTTTCCAACCAATTAACGATTCATCAATTAATAACTCGCTGGTTGGTGAAAGGTCTAAACCGCGCTCACAGATTTCTTCAAACTCTTCCATGTTATAAGCCACACCGCCGCCGGTGCCGCCCATTGTGAAAGAAGGACGAATAATACACGGTAAGCCGATACGGGTCATGGTATCGCGCGCTTCATCCATTGAATGGGCAATTTCAGCACGTGGACATTCTAGGCCGATGTTACGCATAGCAACATCAAAACGCTCACGGTTTTCGGCTTTATCGATTGCATCGGCTGTTGCACCTATAAGCTCAACACCATGCTTTGCCAATACACCGTGCTTATCTAAATCAAGCGCACAGTTTAATGCCGTTTGACCACCCATTGTAGGCAGTACAGCATCTGGCTTTTCTTTTTCAATAATTTTTTCTACCACTTCCCAGTGAATTGGTTCGATGTATGTTGCATCAGCCATTTCTGGGTCAGTCATGATAGTGGCTGGGTTTGAGTTAACGAGTATAACTCTATAGCCTTCTTCTCTTAGTGCTTTACACGCTTGAGCACCAGAGTAGTCAAATTCACAAGCTTGACCAATTACAATTGGGCCTGCGCCTAAGATAAGAATGCTTTTTATATCGGTACGTTTTGGCATTATTACTCCGGTTAAATTAGTGGTTACGCGCTTGCATCAAATCGATGAAGTGGTCAAATAATGGGGCTGCATCGTGCGGACCAGGACTTGCTTCAGGATGACCCTGGAAGCTAAACGCTGGTTTATCTGTACGGTGAATACCTTGTAATGTACCGTCAAATAACGATTTGTGCGTAGCACGTAAATTATCTGGTAATGTGGCTTCATCTGCAGCAAAACCGTGGTTTTGTGCAGTGATCATTACAACATCGCGGTCAAGATCTTTAACTGGGTGGTTACCACCATGGTGGCCAAACTTCATTTTTACTGTTTTAGCACCTGAGGCAAGTGCTAGTAGTTGATGCCCTAAACAAATACCAAAAATTGGCGTGTCGGTTTCTAAAAAGGTTTTAATTGCATCAATGGCATAAGTACATGGCTCAGGATCGCCAGGGCCGTTTGATAAGAAAATACCATCTGGGTTTAAGGCTAGTACGTCAGCGGCAGAGGTTTGTGCTGGGACAACGGTCAGTTTACAACCACGATCAACAAGCATACGTAAAATGTTACGTTTAACACCGAAGTCGTAGGCAACAACATGAAACTTTTCATCATCAGCGTGTAAGGTTTTAAACCCCTCGCCTAATGTCCAGCTTGATTCGCGCCACTCAAAATTTTCCTTGGTTGAGACAACTTTTGCTAAATCCATACCTTTTAAGCCTGGGAAGGCTTGCGCGGCTTCGAGCGCTTTTTTCTCGTCTAGTTCGTCACCAGCAACAATACAGCCATTTTGTGCGCCTTTGTCACGCAAAATACGGGTTAGTTTTCTGGTGTCGATGTCCGCAATACCTAAAATATTACGTTCTTTTAAGTAATCATCTAACGATTGCTCGTTACGAAAATTACTTGCTAGCAGTGGCAAATCACGGATCACTAGGCCTTTCGCCCAAATGTGACTCGCTTCTTCGTCTTCGCTGTTGGTACCCGTATTACCGATATGTGGGTACGTCAAAGTTACGATTTGTTCCGCGTACGATGGATCAGTCAAAATTTCTTGATAACCAGTCATAGACGTATTGAATACTACTTCACCGACTGACATGCCGTCAGCGCCGATTGCAGTACCGCGAAACACTGTGCCGTCTTCTAGGACTAACAGAGCGGATTTAGTCAAGTTAAACCTCCTAACAGTAAAAAACGGGAGTAAGCAAATTGCTTAACACCCCGCCAATACCCAAATAATTGGTCAAAACCTGATTCCTGTGAGCTTAAATTGTTTTACGCAGTCTTAAATGATGCCGATGTAAACCACTAAACCTTCATTCATTTTTCTTGCCTAAAACTCTTTTTATTCCCACACAAACCCCGGTTTTGCTAACCATATGAGTATAATTGGAAACACGCATTTAGTAATTTTTGGCAAATTGGCTGCATTCTACATGAAGTTGGCTTTTAGGTCTAACGCTAATTAGTAAATTGTAATAAATAAGTGGTTATACCAAAAAACCACCTCAAAGCGTTAAAAAAGGAACTTAACTACTTTAAATCTAGCACATCTTGCATATCATAAAGTCCTGCTGGTTTATTTTTCAACCACTGCGCAGCTCTTATAGCACCTAGCGCGAAGGTCATTCGCGAACTTGCTTTATGGGTTAATTCAAGTCTTTCGCCCATTGTAGCGAAGTAGGCTGTGTGTTCACCTACTATATCGCCGCCTCTTAGCACCGAATAGCCAATTTCATTTTGTGATTTGGCCTGCTCTATGTTGTTACGATCATAAACAGCAACCTCATCATGATCCCACCCTTTAGCCTGTGCAATCGACTCGCCAATAGCTAATGCTGTACCCGATGGCGCATCGATTTTATGGCGATGATGCGCTTCAAAAATTTCAATATCTAAATCATCGCCTAATTTTGTCGCTGCTGTTTGCACTAAGTTAAGCAGTAAATTTACGCCCACGCTATAATTACGCGCAAATACGATCGGGATATGTTTAGCGGCATCGGTTAATAGAGCCATATCATCATGAGTTAAGCCAGTGGTGCCAATTACCATAGGTGTTTTTTTCTCAACAGCTGTTTTTAAGTGATTTCTCATGCCTTGTGGAAGGGTAAAGTCTATAAGCACATCTACATTTTCAACCTGCTGTTCACTGCTAAAGTGAATGTCTTTTGCAGCTGCACTATTAAGTTGATTAACCGATAGACCGACTAACTCAGACTCACTGCGTACATAGGCCGCCGCTAATTGTGAATTTTTATTGATTGTTGCTGCTTCTAAAAGTGCTAGGCCCATACGGCCATTCGCACCAAACACACCTACTCGATTCATCTTTTTACAACCTATGTATTTTTTAGTTAGCTAGATTTTATCTAAAACTCATGTAATAGTCAGGAAAGCTTATAAAAAAGCTTCGATTATTTTAGGGTCTGTTGACCTTTGCGGATTAAAATTTGTTTAAACTAGGAGTGGTTTAATCGTGGCGCGAGGTTT